>NZ_JBEXLC010000047.1:0-58931 GCF_040609795.1 Nocardia sp. NPDC004604 | reverse complement strand
GCCCAGTTACCGGTGGATTCGCAGCGGGCAAGCGCATCCCAGATCGCACCGTCGCGTACGGGCGGCACCTCGGTGCCGGGCTTGACGCCCTTGCGTCGCCTGTCCGTCTATCGGCAGGCGGGTGGCTTCGCCGGGCGCACACGGGTCGGCGTGCCACTCGCCGAACGGGTCGTCCCACTGCGCGACCCGCTCGGGCGCGCATTCCACCAGGCGCAGTTCGTCATCCTCGACCAGCGCCCAGTGCAGGGCCTGGCGGATCTCGCCCGGGTCCGCGTCGTGAGCCAGGATCACCAGCGAAATATCCCGGTCGCCGAACTGCTCGTCCCAGCGCAGTGCGGCCATGGCCCGGCGCATGGGATCGGCCTGTGCCAGCTCGGCCGGGCTCATGGCAGCCAGCCATGGTCCGGCACCGCCGACGCGCAATCCGCCGCCCGCAGACTCCAGCCACACCACTTCATTCGGCTGGGTAGCCAGCCAGATCCGCCCGCGCGCGGTCACGACGCCGTCGAAGAGCACATCGAGGGCTTCGTGCAGGCGGGCCGGATGGAACGGGCGGCTCGCAGCGAATTCGACAAGGGCAACTCCATATTCGGTGCCGAGCGGCGGTTGGCCACGCAGCAGCGGCGCGTGCGCGTCGAAGACGCGACCGCGCCGGGAGTGGGCCGGAATGTGCGTGAGCAGCGCTTCGACCTCGGTCGTGTCCAGCAGATCGATATCGTCGACCCAGGCCACCGGCGCCTCGGGCACCAACCGGGACAGCACCGCGCCGAGCCGAGCCCGATCGATGGCCTCGCCGGAATTGCCGAGCACCACAACGGCATCCGCGAAGTCGACCTGACCGACTGCCACCTGGGCCACCGTCCGGTCGTCGTCCACGCTCGCCACTCCGCGCTCGGCGAGGGTGTCCTCCCCGGTGGCGTCGGCCAACCAGGTCCGGGCGTCCACACCGGCGAGCACGGCCTCGACCCGCACATCGCGACCGGCCGGACCATCGACCCGGCCGACCACACCGGCGACGGCGATATTCTCGATCGCCTGGCATACCGTCTCCGCCTCGAAAGCCGGATCGAGTTCCAGCACAATACGGTTCACCGAATCGCGGGCTGCGAGTGCGCACAGCAGCGGCAGCAGATCGATGCGCAAGGTGCAGGAGACGCAGCCGTGTGCGAGCTCGAGCACGGTCGAGGTCCGCTGCTCGCCGATGTGCACCGTGCGGTGCACGATGCCCTCACTCAGCCCGCTCAGATCGTGGCGAATGGTGACGGTGCCCGGCGTCGCACGCAACACCGCGGCCAGCCGTTCCACACCCGCCGCGGCCGGTCCGGAGCATCCGGTGACCACCACGACGGGCGTTCTCCGGTCGGACTGCCTCCCGGGTGGGAGCTGGGTGGGATCCACCACAGCACTCCTTTCGACAATGATTTTCATTTACTATTGAGCGACGGTACATTGCCCAGTAGCCGTTGTCGAAAATGATTGTCAACTGACAGGCTCGCCCCGCCGACTCCGTCGGCTGCCATCCCCGATTGGAGGGAACCCAAATGTCGGCCCACTGCCAGGTCACCGGACGCAAGCCCGGATTCGGCAAGTCCGTATCGCACTCGCACAAGCGGACCAGCCGCCGCTGGAATCCCAATATCCAGCGCAAGACCTACTACCTGCCCAGCGAGGATCGGCGCATCACGCTGACCGTCTCCGCCAAGGGCATCAAGACCATCGACCGGGATGGGATCGAGGCCGTGGTGGCCCGGATCCGGTCCTGCGGCGACAAGATCTGACGGGAGCACCCATGGCCTCGAAATCGACCGAGATCCGGCCGATCATCAAACTGAAATCCACTGCGGGAACGGGATATACCTACGTCACGCGGAAGAACCGGCGCAACGATCCGGACCGGATGATGCTGCGCAAATACGATCCGGTGCTGCGCAGGCACGTCGACTTCCGCGAGGAGCGCTGATGGCCAAGAAGTCGAAGATCGCCCGCAATGAGCAGCGCAAGGAGATCGTCACCCGCTATGCGACGCGCCGCGCCGAACTCAAGGAGCTGATCCGCAAGCCGACCACTTCCGCGCGAGAGCGCGCTATAGCACAGTCGGCGCTACAGCGGCTGCCCCGCGACGCAAGTCCGGTACGATTGCGCAATCGGGACGCCGCGGACGGACGACCGCGGGGTCATCTCCGGAAGTTCGGACTCTCCCGCATACGTGTGCGCGAGATGGCCCATCGGGGTGAACTCCCCGGTGTACACAAATCGAGCTGGTAGACAACCACTGATCTCGAGAAGGAAACCCGTCATATGGCAGTCAAGCGAGCACCCTCGAAGAAGGTTCGCGCCGAGCAGGCCCGTCGCCCGAAGAAGAACCCGCTGATCGCGGCGGGCGTCGAGACGGTCGACTACAAGGACGTCAACCTGCTGCGCACCTTCATCTCCGACCGCGGCAAGATCCGCAGCCGCCGGGTCACCGGGCTCACCCCGCAGCAGCAGCGCCAGGTCGCCGTCGCGGTGAAGAACGCCCGCGAAATGGCACTGTTGCCGTTCACCAGCCGGTAGACAGCGACCGACGCACCAGGGCCCCCGAAGCGATGCCTCGGGGGCCTTCGTCGTTCGGTGCCGCCTACGGGATGGTCAATACCTGGCCGGGGTTGATCAGATCCGGGTTGTCGATGCCGCTGGCATCGGCGATCTCCTGGTAGCGGTTGCCGTCGCCGTAGAAGCGCTCGGCGATGGCCCACAGGGTGTCGCCCGGCTCGACCGTGTAGGTCTGCGCCGCGGGCGGCGGGGGCGGAACCTCTTCGGCGGGCGGGGCGACCTCCTCGGCGACCGCCTCGACGACCGGCTCCTCCGGAGCGGGCAGCGGGTTGTCGGTCTGGGTGCCCGACGCCCACAGCGCGCTGCCGTCCCTGCCGTAGAGCACCACATTGCGGTCGGCCTGCACCGTCAGCCGGTCCGGCTCGCTGCCATTGGTCTCGGTGGACCAAGCGGCGCCCTCGCCCTTGTAGAGCACGAAGTTGCCATCCTCCTGCAGGACGGCCCGCTCCACCCCCTGATCGTGAGTCAGGGTGGACCACACGACATTTCCGTCCGGTTCCGACAGCACGAGGTTGCCATCGGCCTGCAGGGTGAGGGTGTACGCACCACCGACCAGCGCCTGGCCGAGCCCGAGTTCTTCACCTACACGCAGCGTGTCGCCCACGTTGTTCCTTTCGAAGGTTTAGCTTGCAGAGCATCCGACTCGATCCGCGCCGCGAACCCTGATTGGCGCGCATCGGCCCCGAATGTACTGTGCGCGCGGGCCGCGCGGAGGTATTACGCGCAGGCTTAGCCAAAAGTTCACTGTGTGGGCTGCGTCGCTCTATCATCTTGTCGCACAATCCGACGCGACGGCTCTCAGGGGTTGCTGGGTGGCCGCATCCCGGCCGGTCGGCGGGTCGATTAGGGTGTTCGGCATGTATCGGATGTCGGTTGGGCCCGCCGCTGTCGCCGTCGCCCTGTTCGTCGGCCTCGCCATCACCGGATGTGGTGGCTCCGATAATGGTGGCGCACAAGAGAAGACGACAATCAGTGCGGCGAAGACCACACCGACCGAGGGCAAGCCCGCCGATGCGGGCCGGATATTCGTCGCTGATCCGACCATTATCGGCGGCCATCCGATTCCGTTCACCTCGTGGTCGCGGGTGGCCGACGATCGGATCGCCGTCAACTTCGAGACCGGATCGCCCGAGTGCTACGGCGTGGATGCGACTGTGACCGAGACGAATTCGACGGTCACCGTCGAGTTGCGCACCGGAACGCGCGCCGATGCGGTCGGGCGAATGTGCACGATGATCGCGGTCTTCGGAACTCTCGAAGTGCCGCTGAAGGCCCCTTTGGGCAGCCGACAGGTGCTCAGCGCCGTCTAGCAGGCGAGCAAGCGCCGAGATCATGGCACGGGCGGCATTCGTCACCTGGTGGACTGCCGCGATGAGATCCGGTGCGGTGCGGGCGATTCCGAAGAAAGGGAGCAGCAGCTGCGGGATGCCCGCGCGGCTCCAGAGAGCAGCCACTATTCGAGGTGCTTCGCCGCGCGGAGAGAGCGGGAGCCGGGTGGCGCCCGCCCTCTAGCGGTAACTCAGTGCGCGAAGTGGCGAGAACCCGTGAGGTACAGGGTGACTCCCGCTTCCCTGGCCAGGTCGATGGTGTCCTGGTCGCGGACCGAGCCGCCGGGCTGCACGATCGCCCGGATTCCGGCCTGGATGAGCTGCTGCGGGCCGTCGGAGAACGGGAAGAACGCATCCGAGGCGGCAACCGAACCCTTGGCGCGATCACCGGCGCGCTGCACCGCGAGACCGACCGCGTCGACCCGGTTGACCTGGCCCATGCCGACGCCGACCGAGGCGCCGTCGTGGGCAAGCAGGATCGCATTGGACTTCACGGCACGGCAGGCGCGCCAAGCGAATTCGAGGTCGGCGAGGGTTTCCGCATCGGCCGCCTCGCCCGCGACCAAGGTCCAGTTCTCCGGGTCGTCGCCGGGTGCGTCGAGGATATCGCGCACCTGCAGCAGTGCGCCGCCGCTGATCGGGCGCAGCTCGGCGCCACCGCGGCGCGGCGGCTCGGCGACCAGGATGCGCACATTCTTCTTGCGCTGCAGCACCTCGACGGCACCGTCGGCGTAGGACGGTGCGACGATCACCTCGGTGAAGATCTCGGCGACCTGTTCGGCCATCTCGACGGTGACCTCGCCATTGGCCGCGATCACGCCGCCATAGGCGCTCACCGGATCGCACGCGTGCGCCTTGCGGTGTGCCTCGGCGAGATCGGCGCCGATCGCGATGCCACACGGGTTGGCGTGCTTGATGATCGCGACCGCGGGTGCCGCGTGGTCGTAGGCGGCGCGCCAGGCGGCATCGGCATCGGTGTAGTTGTTGTACGACATTTCCTTGCCGTGCAACTGCTTTGCCTGCGCCAGCCCCGTGCTGCCGTCGTGGGTGTAGAGCGCGGCGGCCTGATGCGGGTTCTCGCCGTAGCGCAGCACCGAGGCGCGATCCCAGGTGCCACCGATCCAGCCCGGGAACTGCGGCGCGGCAGCCTCATTCGGTTCGGAGCCGGGGGCGAGCACGCTGGACATCCAGCTCGCGACCGCGACGTCATAGCTTGCGGTGTGCTGGAATGCCTTGGCCGCCAACACGGTCCGCTCGGCGAGGGTGAAGCCGCCCGACCGCACCGCGGCGAGCACGTCGTCGTAGTCGCCGCTGTCGACGACCACCGCGACCGACGGGTGGTTCTTGGCGGCGGCGCGCACCATGGACGGACCGCCGATATCGATCTGCTCGACACATTCGTCATTGCTGGCGCCGCTGGCCACGGTCTGGGTGAACGGGTACAGATTCACCACGACGAGCTGGAACGCCTCGACACCGAGTTCGACCAACTGGTCGACGTGTTCGGCCTTGCGGGTATCGGCGAGGATGCCCGCATGCACCCGCGGGTGCAGGGTCTTGACCCGGCCGTCCAGCGTCTCCGGGAATCCGGTCAGATCCTCGACCTTCGTCACCGGAATGCCCGCGTCGGCGATCTTGCCGGCGGTCGAACCGGTCGAGACCAGTTCGACACCGGCGCCGTGCAGTCCGCTCGCCAGCTCGATCAGGCCGGTCTTGTCGTAGACGCTGATCAGCGCCCTGGAAATCCCCTTGCGCTCAGCTGGATCAATTGGTCGTTCGCTGCGCTCAGCTGGATCAATTGGTCGTTCGCTGCGCTCACTCACCGAAGTACCCGCTCATCTGGAATTACTGCCTTTCGTCCGTCGGAGACAATGCCTCTGGTCGCGACGGCGGCGACAACCTCCGCCAGCAACCGTCGCTCGACAACCTTGATGCGCTCGTGCAGCGTGGCCTCGTCGTCACCATCCAGCACCGGCACCGCCTCCTGCGCGAGAATCGGGCCGGTATCGACTCCGGAATCGACCAGGTGCACGGTCGAACCGGTGACTTTCACCCCGTAGGCGAGCGCGTCGCGAACCCCGTGCGCGCCCGGGAATGCGGGCAGCAGCGCAGGATGGGTATTGATGATGCGGCCGCCGAAGCGGGCCATGAAGGCCGGGCCGAGGAGCTTCATGAATCCGGCCGAGACCACCAGATCGGGTTCGTAGGCCGCGACCGCGTCGGTCATCGCGACATCCCAGGCGGCGCGATCGGGAAAGTCCCGCAACACCATCCGGAAGTTCGGGATCCCCGCGGCGGCCGCGTGTTCGGTAGCTTGGCAGACCCGGTCGACTCCGACGGCGACGATGGTCGCCGGGTAGTCCGGAGCGGCCGCGGCCTCGATGAGGGCGCGCAGCAATGACCCGGTGCCAGACGCCAGCACGACGACGGTTGCCGGTGCCGTGGGGGGCACGCTCGGGGCATTCGGGGACGGCTGGGGGATGGCAGCCGACGAAGTCGGCGGGGCGGGCAAGCTCAGCGGTCTACTCCTGGTGTCGGTCGGAACGGCGACGGTGGTGCGACACCGCCGGGTAAAGCCTAACGACCGTCCACCTGGTCACTTTCCAGCAGGTCCGCCTCGACCACTTCGGCATCGACGATGTCGGGGACGGTATTGCTGCCCGGAGTGCGCGCGGTGACGATGGACGTCTGCTCCTCGACCAGTTCGCCGTCGAGCTCTACCTCGAAGTCGGCGCCGTCGTAGTCCTCGTATTCGTCGACGTCGTCGTCGTAATCGTCGTAGTGATCGCGCTCATGGTGATCATCATCGTAATGATCGTCATAGTGGTCATCTTCGTATTGGTCGTCGTCGAAATAGTCGTCGTCGTAATCGTCGTGGTCATCGAGGACCGGTGCGCCGATCGGAACGACGAGCCAACGCGCGAACATCAGGCCCACGTAACCGGCGACGGCCAGCCAGCCGAAGGTCACCACCGCGAAGATCGGCAGGTCCAAGCCCATATGACCGAACGTGCCGAGGTCACCGCCCGCCACCGCGCCGAGCAGCACAAGGGCCACCGTGGCCACCCCCGCCGAGGTCAGTGTCGCCCACGGTGCGGCGGCCCGGTCATGGGAGGTCCGTCCGATATCCACACCGCCCAGCACACCGACGGCCGCCGGGATCAGCAGCAGCACCGGCCACCAACCCGTGGCGGGTCCGGTCGGCACCGCCGCCATGACCGGAACGGCCGGAATCGGCCCGCCGACAACGGAGAACACTCCGATCGAGGCATCGCCGAAATGCGCACCGGAGCCGACAACCACCCCGACGGCCGCAAGCACCACATTCGGCAGATATGCCAGTGCGAGCACGCTCAGCCCGATCACGCCCGCCGCATCGCCCGCCGTCTGATAGGTGTCGCCGATGTGCGACCAGTGCGCGAAGAAGGAGACGATGACCACCACGGTGGCGCAGCCCAGCAGGCGCAGCACCGACCGGCCCGCGCCGAGGGTGCCCGCGATCGCCCAGTCGGGCAGGCGCAGCAGCGTGAAAAGCCTGCGCCGGTTCCGACTCGCGATGCCGCCCACCGCCGCGACCGAATACAGAGCGCCGACCCAGCCGAAGGCGGCGAGGGTATTCGGCGGCTGCAGCGGCACGACACCGGAGGCGTCCTCGGCGACCGCCAGACAGACGGCCGTGACCAGCAGCGGACCGGCCAGCGCCGCGCCGACGATCCATCCGAGATCGGCGCGTGAACTCTCCGGTTCGACCGCGCGGGCACAATCCCGGGCGGACAGCCAGACCAGCAGCCCCGTCGGCAGCAGCGGCAGGAGTCCGAGCGAGGTCTTGCCGATCACCAGCGGAACCTGGTGTATCGCAAACCAACCCGCGGCGATCGCACCCGAGGTGCCGGCCAGGCTGCTGCCCGAGGAGAGCAGGGTGGCCAGGGCCAGGATCGTGATGGCGAGCAGCGCGTAGGTAGTCGGGCGGGCGGCAACCAGCAGTAGTACGCGGGCGCGCTCGGGGGTCAGCGATAGAAACCCGGCCTCGTCGAGACCATCGGTGTGGGAACCGCGCGGTGCTCGTTCACTCCGCGCCGAGGGTTCCGGCGCGCCGCGGGACTCGGTGGTCCGGCGAACAAGAGAGGATCTCGGGGCGCTCATGGAAATTCAGCGTGGCAGCTCCCCCGACGCGAGCGGGTCAGGCGCGCCGACCCGGTCTGGTGCGCGCCGGGAGAGCCGGGGAATTACTTGTTGTCCTCGGAGGGACGGAATGCGTGAGTGGCGTCCGAGGACGGGTCCGAACCGGTCTCACCGCCGAAGGGCTGGCTCTGCTGACCCGGCTGGCTCTGGCCGAAACCCGGTGCGCCGTACTGCTGTTGTCCGGGCTGCGGTGCGCCGAAGTGCTGGGTGGCACTTTCATCCGGGCGCGGCTGCGCGGCGGGCGCCGCACCGTAGGGCGAACCCGGCTGTGCCGCACCGTATCCGGGCTGCTGCTGACCATAGGAGGGCTGCTGACCGTAAGACGGTTGCTGCTGGCCCTGACCATAAGACGGCTGGCCCTGACCATAGGGCTGCTGCGACGGGTACTGCGGAGCGCCCTGGCCGAATCCCGGCTGGCCGTATGACGGCTGACTCGGCTGGCCCTGGCCGTACGGGCTCGGGCTCTGGCCGAAGGCGGAGGGCTGCTGGCCCTGGCCGAACGCACTCGGCTGGCCGTAACCACCGGTGCCGAAACCGCTCGGCGGGCCCTGCGGGGTGGCGGGCTTGGGCGCGGGCGGGGTCAGGATGCCGGATTCGAACAGCACCGCGACGACCGCGACGGCGGTCTGCACGAAGGCCAGGAATAGCAGCAGGTAGGCACCCCACTTCAGCTCGACGTTCAGATCGTCGGGCGTAGTGAAGGACAGGAACAGCGTGCCGAAGAAGCCCGCCGCCGATGCCGCGGCCGCGGCGCCGATCCAATTCTGCTTGGGCAGCAACGAGAGTCCGGCCAGCAGGCCACCGAGGAGCAGGATCGCCAGCAGCCCGGCCGCGCCGAAGTATTGGAAGAGACTGAGCGTGTCACTGCCGTCGACCGTCACGCCGCCACTGAGCTTCCTCGGCTTCTGGCCGAAGAACGGCAGGAAGCCGAGCAGGAAATTGATCACACCGAGCCCGGCGACGCCGACCACCAGGAAATACGGCAGGCCCTTGGCGGTGGACGCGGTGCCGGTACCAGCCGACTGGCCGGTGCTGGAAGGTGCGGGTGGCGTCGCGGGTGCGTTGTACCCGGAGCCCCCGGTCGGGTATGACATGGTCGTCGTCTCCTAGGTCGAGTCGTACGTGTCTTGACGGCTTGGATCTCTTCTGACGCTACTGCACTCGTTGGCCCCGGTCACCCTCAACGAACCGGCCAGGCGCCCGAAAAACACCGTCTACGCTGGTTCTCCGCAAATCCGCGCCCACCGATAACAATTCTGCGCTACCACCTCCGATGGGAACGCGATTCGGCCCGGTGCGTCGGACGCTCCGGGCCGAATCCCCTCGATGCGATAACCCCCGACGGCACTAGCGGGGCACGACATACCAGGCGCCGTAGCTGCCCACGCAGTCGTAGTCCTGCCATTCGCCGTGCTGGATGCCCTGGTTGCCGCGCGCGAGGCACTGGGCCTCGTACTCGAACGGGCCGAGGTTGCCCGGCTGAGCCTGTGCCGATCCGGTGCCGAACGGACCCGCGACGGCGGGGGCGATGCCGCCGATGAAACCGGCGATGGCCGCGATGCGAGCGGGGCCGGTGCGGTTGATGCTCATTGCTCGCGCTTTCTGCTCAGGTGTGCGTTGACGATGACCAGCGTCTCGTGCACCCGTCTCAGCGCGATTTCATCTCGGAAGCGGATCGGCCGAGGTGGCCGGAGCAGGTCCGAACACCGACTGAAACGTCAACTCGGACAACCATTTCAAAACGGACACAGGTCTGATTCTGGGAAGGCCGGGGCGGGGTCGGCATGCCAAGCTGTCAGGCGATGCTCACGTATACCCAAGCCATTGTGATCGGCGCATTGCAAGGCATAACCGAACTGTTCCCGATTTCCAGCCTGGGTCATTCCGTTTTGGTGCCCGCATGGCTGGGTGGGTCCTGGAGCGAGCTGGTCACCCAGGGCGATTCCGATTCCGGTACGCCGTATCTCGCCTTCGTGGTCGGGCTGCATGTGGCGACGGCGATCGCGCTGCTGGTGTTCTATTGGCGCGACTGGGTCGATATCGGCACCGGCTTTCTCACCACACTGCGCACCCGGCGGATCGAAACCTCGACCCAGCGCCTGGCCTGGCTCGTAGTCCTGGCGACCGTGCCGGTCGGCATCCTCGGGCTGCTGCTGGAACATCCGCTGCGTACCTTGTTCGCGAAACCCCTTGCGGCGGGCCTGTTCCTGACGCTCAACGGCGTTGTACTGATCACCGGCGAGGTACTGCGCCGCCGCAGCCAGCCGACGCTCGCCGACTACGGCCGCCGCTTCGCCGAGGCCGAGGCGCGGGCCAAGGCCATCGAAGAGGGATATTTCGTGGCGACGGCGGAGGAAGAGCCGGTCGGCCTTGGCGATCTGTCGATCAAGGACGCGTTGATCATCGGTGTCTCGCAGACCGGTGCACTGTTCGCGGGCATCAGCCGCTCCGGCATGACAATGGTCGGCGGCCTGCTGCGCGGTTTGGACCATGAGGACGCGGCGAAATTCGCCTTCCTGCTTGCCACGCCTGTCATTCTGGCCGCGGGCGTGCTGAAGCTGCCGACACTGGCCGGCCCGCAGGGTGACGGCATCCTCGGCCAGGTGTTGGTCGGATCGATTGTCGCGGGCGGCGCGGCGTATCTGGCGGTCCGCTTCCTGGAGCGCTACTTCAAATCGAATTCGCTGCTGCCGTTCGCGGTGTACAGCCTCGCCTTCGGTATCGCCTCGGTGGCCCATTTCCTCTGAGCCGACAACAAAGGCCGCCTTCGGAGAACCGGAAGGCGGCCTTTGTGCGAATGCGATGGATCAGGCAGTGACGCTTGCCTTCTCCAGGATCTCGCGCGCCAGTGCGGCGGTCTCGGACGGCGTCTTGCCGACCTTGACGCCGGCGGCCTCGAGCGCGTCCTTCTTCGCCTGGGCGGTACCGGCCGAACCGGAGACGATGGCGCCGGCGTGGCCCATGGTCTTGCCCTCGGGAGCGGTGAAGCCCGCGACGTAGCCGACGACCGGCTTGGTGACATTGGCCTTGATGTAGGCCGCGGCCCGCTCCTCGGCGTCGCCGCCGATCTCGCCGATCATCACGATCAGCTTGGTCTCGGGATCCTTCTCGAACGCCTCGATGGCGTCGATGTGGGTGGTGCCGATGACCGGGTCGCCGCCGATGCCGATGGCGGTGGAGAAGCCGAAATCACGCAGCTCGTACATCATCTGGTAGGTCAGGGTGCCGGACTTCGACACCAGGCCGACCGGGCCCTTGCCGGTGATGTTGGCCGGGGTGATGCCGACCAGCGACTCGCCGGGGGTGATGATGCCGGGGCAGTTCGGGCCGATGATCCGAGTCTTGTTGCCCTTCTCCACGTTGTAGGCCCACGCGTAGGCGGTGTCCTGCACCGGGATGCCCTCGGTGATGACCACGAGCAGCGGGATCTCCGCGTCGATGGCCTCGATGATGGCGTCCTTCGAGAACTTCGGCGGCACGAACGCGATGGACACGTCGGCGCCGGTCGCCTTGATGGCCTCTTCGACGGTGCCGAAGACCGGCAGCTCGATCGGGTTGCCGTCCTTGTCGGTGTGCGCAACGGTGGTGCCCGCCTTGCGCGCGTTGACACCGCCCACGACCTGGGTGCCGGCCTTCAGCATCAGCGCGGTGTGCTTGGTGCCCTCACCGCCGGTGATGCCCTGGACGATGACCTTGGAATCCTTGTTGAGGAAGATAGACATTTCCGGTTCCTTTACTTGGCCGCTGCCAGTTCGGCGGCCTTGTCGGCGCCTTCGTCCATTGTCTGCGCGAGCGTGATCAGCGGGTGCGCGGCATCGACGAGAATCTTGCGGCCCTCGTCGACCTTGTTGCCGTCGAGACGGACGACCAGCGGCTTGTTCGCCTCGTCGCCGAGGATTTCCAGCGCCTTCACGATGCCGTTGGCGACCGCGTCACACGCGGTGATGCCGCCGAAGACGTTCACGAACACGCTCTTGACCTGCGCGTCGCCCAGGATGACGTCCAGACCGGCGGCCATGACCTCGGCCGATGCGCCACCGCCGATGTCGAGGAAGTTGGCGGGCTTGACGCCACCGTGGTTCTCGCCCGCGTACGCGACGACGTCCAGGGTGGACATGACCAGACCGGCGCCATTGCCGATGATGCCGACCTCGCCGTCGAGCTTGACGTAGTTGAGGTCGTTCTCCTTGGCCTTGAGCTCCAGGGGATCGGTCGCATCCTTGTCCGCGAAGGCCTCGTGATCCGGGTGCCGGAACTCGGCGTTCTCGTCCAGGGTCACCTTGCCGTCGAGCGCGAGGATCTCATTGTCGGGGGTGCGGACCAGCGGGTTGACCTCCACCAGGGTGGCGTCCTCGCCGACGAACACCTCCCAGAGCTTCTGGATGGTGATGGCCGCCGCGTCGAGGACATCGGCGGGCAGGTGGCCCTGCTCGGCGATCGAGCGGGCGAACGCGAGGTCGACACCCTTGACGGCGTCGACCGGCACCTTGGCCAGGCGCTCCGGCTTGGTCGCGGCGACCTCTTCGATCTCCATGCCGCCTTCCACCGAGCACATGGCCAGGTAGGTGCGGTTGGAGCGGTCGAGCAGGAAGGAGATGTAGTACTCCTCCGCGATGTCCTTGGCCTCGGCGACCAGGATCTTCTTGGTGATATGGCCCTTGATATCCAGGCCGATGATGTTCTGCGCGTGCGTGAACGCGTCGTCCGGGGTGGCGGCGAACTTGACGCCACCCGCCTTGCCGCGACCACCGGCCTTCACCTGGGCCTTGATCATCACCGGCTTGCCGATTTCCGCCGCGATAGCGCGGGCGTCCTCGGCCGTGTCCGTGACGCGGCCCTCGGACGAAGGCACTCCGTGCTTAACGAAGAGCTCCTTCGCCTGATATTCGAAGAGATCCATGTACTCACCGTCTCGTCTGCGTTGTGATGACAACGTCTTTGTTGGCGGCCCGACGTCGGAAGCGGGTCGGGTCGGACTTTAACCAGTCACATGGAGGGCCAAACGGCCACGTTCATCGTAAGTGGCGCAGGTCACGGCGTGCCGCCCAGGGCCGGAAAACGCCTGGCCAAGACTACTCACGAGTAGGTTGTTGACGGTGCGGCAGGTAGAGCCGACGATACCCATCGGGCAGCACCTTCTACTACGAGTTGTCGTCGAACAATCTCACGCACATGCCCCGAAAACAGTGAGATATTCCGGTGCGTTACCGTGATGAATCTCACATGTTTGGATTGATCGCACGCAGCGCTTGCGGACCTCGCAATCGTTTCGTTACCGTCATTGCGGTCGATGTCACAACACGGTCACGACTAGGAGGACGGCAAGCTTGACGCAGCACAGCACTCCGCTAACGGAGAGCCGTTCCATAGCGCCTCTTGACAGGCAGTTCGATACCGCGATCTCTCGCTCGATGATGTGGCACCACCGATGAACCATCGCTCGACCTTCGCTTCCGATAATCGCCCTCGCTCCGGACATCGTTATCGTTCCGATGACGATGACGCATACGGCGGACATTCCAGTGCGGCGGTAGATCCGTTCGGCACCGCTTCGCGGGGCTCCGATCACAGGTACGCCGCAACGGCCGGTTACGAGCACGATGACAACTCCTGGGGCGCGAACGATTCGTGGTCGCAGGCTGATTCGTGGTCGCAGGCCGAGCCGCAGCAGCAATCCGACTCATGGGCGCAGTCACAGTCCTGGTCGCAAGCCGATTCTTGGTCCGACGGCGGCGCGTGGGCGTCCGAGGAATCCTGGACGCCCGAGAGTGACAATTCCTGGGCCCCCGACGCCGAGGCGTCTTGGACGCCGGAGGCGGACGGATCCTGGGATGCCGACAACTCCTGGGATGGCGAGGAGTCCGAGGATCCGGAGTCTCCGGCCGGTCCCACTGTCATTCCGGCCCGTCGCGCGAACCGCGGTAGCGGCGGCGCGCATCGGATGCCCGCACCGCCCGCCTCGCTCAAGGGCCGCGCTGCGGTCGTCGCCGTCGCCGCGGGTGCGGTGGTCGCCGCCGGACAGGCCGCCTTCGCCTCGCCCGAACAACCCTCGCAGGCCGTTGATTACGAGGCCGCGGGCCAGATCCACGAGATCGCCGCGCAGTCGGTCAGCGTGGCCGACCCCAACTCTGCGCCGGATTCGCCGCAGGTGCTCAATGTCTCGGCCCCGACCAATCTCGGGCAGTTCGGCGACATGCTGCAAAAGGGCCAGAAGTTCGCCGAAGATATGGCGGCACAGGAGGCCTCGAAGCTCCGCCCGCTGTTCACCAAGTTCGCCGCGGGCAATTTCACCTCCGGCTTCGGCGCCCGCTGGGGCGTACAGCACCTCGGCGTCGATATCGCGGGCCCGATCGGCACCCCGATCTACGCCGTCGCCGACGCCACCGTGATCGAAGCGGGACCGGCTTCGGGCTTCGGCATGTGGGTCCGACTGCTGCACGATGACGGCACCGTCACCATCTACGGACATATCGACACCGCCACCGTGTCGCAGGGACAGCGAGTCCTGGCAGGCGACCAGATCGCCACCATTGGCAACCGTGGTTTCTCGACCGGCCCGCACTGCCATTTCGAGGTCTGGTTGAACGGGGTCGACAAGGTCGATCCGCTGCCCTGGCTGGCGACGCGGGGCATCAGCTTGGGGCAGCAGCGGGACTGAGTGCTTCGGCTCTCCCGAACTGTTTCGGAGCCGGATCGCTCGAGGCCGGGCAATTTGTCCTTGGGGCCAACTTCGAGGCGTAGGTTGATCGGCTGCCCGCATGGCCCAGCGCGCTGCGGCAGCCAAGTATCGCCAAGCCGAGTCGAATCGCGGTTCGCGCACAAATGGCAGGCCAGCATTCGGACTGCTGGTCGAGACCTCCGGCCGACCATTCTTGATGGTTTCGGACATCTTGGAACCAAATTCGGAGTGCGGCAATGGGATTCATCGAACAGTGGTTGCGCTGCCGCAATCGATTCGTTACCGTCGGTGGACCCGATTCCCCCTCAGTAATCGCGACCGGAGGATGACGCTCTAGATGCGCGTTGCGAACACCCTGAACGCCGCACTCACCACGCGAAGACCAGTAACTTTCGAACTTTCCTGGCGCTCAGGACATTTCGGACATCATCCCCGCATGCTTCGGTCACACTGATGAGTCGTGAAAGAACAACCGGGTCCAATAGGCAAGGCCGCCCGGTACAGCACTACATAGACAATTCCTGGCAATCTCCCAACCGCCCCGATAGCCGCGAACCCTGGCACCTGAGTGATCCCTGGTCGCAGCCACTTTCGCCGTCCGGCAGCGGTGCCCAGGGCTACGACGCGGGCCAGAACCGCCTTGCGGCTCAGGGGTACAGCGTGGGCCAGGGCTACAACGTGGATCAGACCTACGGCACAGACGAACGGTTCGACGCGAGTTCGTGGTACGGCACGGACCAGAGCTATAGCGCATACCCGAGCCACGACGCGGACCTGGACCACAGCGCATACCTGGATTACAACGCGGACCAGAGTAACTACACGAACCAACAATTCGACACGAATCCGCCGCACGGCACAGACCAGAGCTATAGCGCATACCCGAGCCACGACGCAGAACTGGACCACAGCTACAACGCAGACCAGAGCTACTACACAAACCAACAATTCGACACGAATCCGCCGCACGGCACAGACCAGAGCTATAGCGCATACCCGAACCACGACGCAGAACTGGACCACAGCTACAACGCAGACCAGAGCTACTACACAAACCAACAATTCGACACGAATCCGCCGCGCCGCACAGACCAGAGCCACAGCGCATACCCGAACCACGACGCAGAACTGGACCACAGCTACAACGCAGACCAGAGCCACAGCGCGTACCCGGGCCAGGACCACGGCGCACGCCGGAGCTACAACACAGACCAGAGCAGCGGCACGCGCCAGCGATTCGGCCCGAGTCCGGGTTACCGCGCAGACCCCGGTCACGATGCGGACCCGAACCAGGACGCGGGCCATTTCCACGACGCGGATCCGATCCACGACACCGACCAGTGGCGGACAGCTGGCCGGGCGGACAGCCGCAATGACGTGGCGGAGCGGCGGGTTGGGCGCAAGCGTGGGGGTGCGCATCGAGTGCCTGCACCGCCCAGGGCGTTGCGGGGGCGGGCGGCGGTTATTGCGGTGGCGGCCGGGGCGATTGTGGCGGCGGGGCAGAATTTCGCGGCGGGGACCGAGAAGGCGCCGCAGACGGGTGAATTGCAGGCGGTTGGCCAGCAGCGGGCGGTGGAGCCGGTGAGTGCCGAGCTTCCGGCGGCGCCGGAACTTCTCGATCTCGCGGCGCCGACCGATCTCGGGCAGTTCTCCGACGTGCTGGAGAACGGCAGCAAGTTCGCGCAGGATCTCGCGGCGGAGGCGGAGGCGGAGCTGCGGCCGCTGTTCACCAAATTCGCCTCGGGCGCCTTCACTTCCGGGTATGGGCAGCGCTGGGGTGTGCTGCATCCCGGGGTCGATGTCGCGGCGCCCATCGGTACACCGATCTTCGCCGTCGAGGATGGCACCGTCATTGATGCGGGTCCCGCCGCCGGATTCGGGATGTGGGTACGGGTGCGCGGCGACGACGGCACCATCACCGTGTACGGCCACGTCAATACCGCCCTGGTCTCGGTGGGCGAGCACGTCCTCGCGGGCGACGAAATCGCCACGGTCGGCAATCGCGGCGAATCCACCGGCCCGCACTGCCACTTCGAAGTCTGGCTCAATGGCACCGACCGCATAGACCCCATCCCCTGGCTCGCCACCCGCGGCATCAGCCTCGGCCCCGAACGCGACTGACCGCACCGACCCACGGTGATCGCGCAGGGAAACTTCACCCCTCAGTGATCTACACCCCTGAAGCCCCCGCCACGACACCGGGACCGACCTGCTACCGCACTCACGCTGAGCGATCAGATCGCGCATCGACCCCGGTAGTGGCTATGGCGCGGCGGCGATTGCCAGGCCGATCAAGGCCACTACCTTGGCCAGTTCCAAGCCGATGTACCAGTAGTGGGCGCGTGAGCGCGGTAAGTCCGCACCGGCGAGCACACGGTCCGAGCGGCGGGTCAGCAGCGGCCGGACGACGAGGAGTTGGACGGCGAGAATCACGGCGGTGACGCCGAGCCAGATCCGAACAGCACCGCTGGGGCCGACCACCAGGGTCGCCACGATCAGCAAGGCGACAAGGACGGTCTCCGCAATGTTCAGTGCCCGGAACACCAGCCGTCCGATGCCGAGGCCGAGCGGCACGGTGATCCCCGGCGCCCGGAACTTCAGCGGCGCTTCCAGGAACGAGATGGCCAGCACCATGCCGAGCCACAGCATCGGCAGGAACCACAACAGGTGCTGCGCGACGGTTTCCACATCGCGCACGCTACCGTCGCCGCCCCTTGGTGGATCAGGGCCAATGGCCCCTATTCCGAGAACCGGTCAGAGTTTGACCAAGGTGCGGCTGTATTGCGGGATGAGCCGGATTTTGCCTGCGGTGCCGAAATCGATGGTGACCGTCGCCAGGGGGCCGAAGCCCTCGGCGGCGACCACGCGGCCGAGACCGTATTTGTCATCGCTGACTCGGTCGCCAACGGCCAGTACGAGATTGGCGTTGTTGCGGGTTGCGCCACCGGGGGCGGGGCGGCGTGGGCTGCGGTCGCTGACGCCGGGGCGCTGCTGGTTCCAGCCGTCACGGGTCCAGTCGTGTTCCAGACCGTCGTCCTCGCCGCGGCGGCGGATGCCGCGCGTCAACGGGGAGCCCTTGGGCTCCAACCGCTTCCATTCGATCAGGTGGGCCGGAATCTCTTGCAGGAAGCGCGATTCTGGATTCGAGACCGGCTGACCCCAGCCGGAGCGGACCACCGCGCGGCTGACGTAGAGCCGCTGCCTGGCCCGGGTGATGCCGACGTAGGCGAGGCGACGTTCCTCGGCCAGTTCGGTCGGATCGCCGAGCGCGCGCATATGCGGGAACTGGCCATCCTCCCAACCGGTGACGAAGACAACCGGGAATTCCAGCCCCTTGGCGGTGTGCAGCGTCATCATGGTGACCACACCGGTGCCCTCATCGGGCAGCTGGTCACTATCGGCCACCAGCGAGACCCGTTCCAGGAAGGCGGCCAGCGAACCCGGGTCGGGCTCGCCCTCGGCGACCTCGGGTACCAGACCCTCCTGCCGGGCGGCCTCCGCATTGTTGTACGCCTCGGAGCTGAACTCCCGTGCGACGCTGACCAATTCGTTCAGATTGTCGAGGCGGGCGCCGTCCTGCGGATCATCGGAGCCCTCCAGCTCGGCTCGGTAACCGGTGCGGTCGAGCACTGCCTCGACCATATTGCCGAGATCCGGAAAGTCCTGATCGGCCTGCGCACCGGCCGCCCTGATCTCCTCCAGTAGGTCGAGGAATCCGGCGATGGCGCGCTGCGCACGGGTATTCAGCAGCGCCACTTTGCCATCGGCGGCATCGCGCAGCGCCTCGGCGAAACCGATCCCCCGCTGCTCGGCGTGCACCGCGACACAGGCCTCGGCCCGATCGCCGATACCCCGGCGCGGGGTATTGAGGATGCGGCGCAGGCTCACCGTATCGTCGGGGTTGTCGAGCACCCGCAGGTACGCGACGATATCGCGCACCTCCTTGCGCTCGTAGAAGCGCACACCGCCGACCACCTTGTACGGCAGTCCCATCCGAATGAAGATCTCTTCCAGCGCGCGGGAATTGTTGTTGGTGCGATAGAACACCGCGACATCGCTGTAGTTCGCATCGCCCGCGTCCACCAGCCGGTCGATCTCCCTAGCCACGAACGAGGCCTCGTCGTGCTCATTGTCGGCGACGTAGCCGGTGATCAGATCGCCCTCACCGGAATCGGTCCACAGCCGCTTGTCCCGACGGTTCTCGTTGCGCGATATCACCGCATTGGCGGCGGAGAGGATGTGCTGGGTGGAGCGGTAGTTCTGTTCCAGCAGAATGGTTTCGGCATCCGGGAAGTCGCGTTCGAATTCCTCGATATTGCGGATGGTCGCGCCGCGGAAGGCATAGATGGACTGGTCGGCATCACCGACGACACACAGTTCGCTCGGCGCGACCGCATCGTCGGAGCGGTCCTCGGTGTGATGTCCGACCAGCTCGCGGACCAGGATGTACTGGGCGTGGTTGGTGTCCTGGTACTCATCGACCAGCACATGCCGGAAGCGGCGCCGGTAGTACTCGGCGACCTGCGGATGGTGCTGCAGCAGCGCCACCGTCTCGCCGATCAGATCATCGAAATCGAGCGCATTCGCCGAACGCAACCGGCGCTGATATTCGGTGTACACGCGGGCGACGAGTGTGGGCAGTTCGGTGTCGTCGGTTTCGGCGTCGGCGGTGGCCTGTTCCGGGCCGATGAGCTCGTTCTTCAAATTCGAGATGGCGGTGGCCAGCAGGCGCGCCGAATATTTCTTGACGTCGATATCGAAGTCGCGGCTGATCATGGTGAGCAGCCGCCGGGAATCGTCGGCGTCGTAGATGGAGAAATTCGAATTCAGGCCGGGCACCAGGGCCGCCTGCATGCGCAGAATGCGGACGCAACTCGAGTGGAAGGTCGAGACCCACATGTTGTTCGCGCGCGGTCCGACCAGGCCGCCGACCCGCTCGCGCATTTCGGCGGCGGCCTTATTGGTGAAGGTGATGGCCAGGACCTGACCGGGCGTCACACCGCGAGCGGCGAGCAAATAGGCGATGCGCCTGGTCAGTACGGCGGTCTTGCCCGAACCCGCGCCCGCGACGATCAGCAGCGGCGTCCCGGTGTGCACGACCGCCGCGCGCTGCTGCGGATTGAGGCCATCGAGCAGTCGCTCGGCTTCCTCCGCGCGACGCTGCTCACGTTCGGCGCGGCGCTTTTCTTGTTCGACACGATGCTTGTCCTCGACGACACGCCGTGCCGGGTCATCGTCGGCGGGTTCCGGCGCGCCCGCCGCAGTCGGCACGGCAGCGTCGCCCAACTCCTCGGCACGAGCAGTGTCGACCTGTGGTTTCTGGGTTGGGTCCTGGTGCCGAGTCCGCCCGGCCTGCGTCTTGGGAGCCACCGTGATGTCCATCGTCCATCCACGCTACCGGCGGGCACCGACAGAGATGAAGTCCCCGTCGGCATCGGTGACGATTCGGCGGCCGTGTGGCGAACGGCCGATGAACTGCCCCCGGTCAGCATGTCCACCGCTAACCGGATGCCTCGTCAGCAGATTCACAAAACGAAGTGTTTTGCATTGCTACGACCCCGTGGCAGACTGGCGACATGATCTGCGCGACCGTGATACATCCGATTCGGCTAATGGCCGGATATCGTGATCGCGGACTTAGTGCCTGAGCGCGCCGCCTGGGGGAGGATTGCAAGGCCCACCGGGTTTGTTTTGCACGGTGAAAGAACCGGGTAACGAGCTGGACTCACCAGCCGATCCATGTTCTGACACGAGGAGATGAATGATGAGCACCCCTGCCACGACGACCGGGTCCGATTCGGCTCTGCCCCATACCGAGGCCGAGATCGACAAGCTCCGCAAGGAGATCGACCAGCTCGACGCGGAAATCCTGGCCGCCATCAAGCGCCGCACCGAGATCTCCAGAATCATCGGCCGCACGCGCATGGCCTCCGGCGGCCCCCGCCTCGTACACAGTCGTGAGATGAAGGTGCTCGAGCGCTTCAGTGAACTCGGCCAGGAAGGCCACACCCTCGCCATGCTGCTGCTCCGCCTCGGCCGCGGCCGCCTCGGCCACTAGCCGCGTCTGACGCCGCGACACGCGGCCCGACCAGACCACGCGGCGCTCGCGAGATCGTCGCCTCCCCATGGCCGCCCCGGGTGATCACCCCCGGGGCGGTCGTTTCATATATGGACTCGATGACCGGTGCAGTTATCGGTTTCCCGGCGGTAGTGTGACGCGCGCCACCGGGCTGGGCGTAGCAGCTGCAACAGATGCGGAAATCGACACCGCAATCGAAAGCCGAAACATCCTGCGGCGGAAACGGCCGTGCTGGAGCGGAGCCGAGGCCAGCGGTGGTGCGCCACCCGACGCACCACCCTGGGCAAGCGCTCAGGTGAGGGCGATGTACTTGGTGGACAGGTACTCTTCGATGCCCTCGATGCCGCCCTCGCGGCCGAAGCCCGATGCCTTAACGCCGCCGAAAGGCGCTGCAGGATCGGAGATTACGCCGCGGTTGACGCCCACCATGCCGGATTCCAGGCCCTCTGCGATGCGCAGGGCGCGGTCCAGGTCGCGGGTGTAGACGTAGCTCACCAGGCCGAATTCGGTGTTGTTGGCGGCGGCCAGACCTTCTTCCTCGGTTTCGAAGCCGACGATCGGGGCGACGGGGCCGAAGACTTCCTCGCGCAGGATCCGAGCATTCGCGGGGACCTCGCTCAGGATGGTCGCGGGGTAGAACCAGCCGGGACCGCCGGGCGCCTTGCCGCCCAGCCGGACCTGTGCGCCGACCGCTACCGCATCGTCGACCAGTTCGCTGACCGTATTGAGCTGTTCCTCGTTGATCAGCGGGCCGAGCGTGGTGTTCGGATCGGCGCCAGGGCCGATCGTCACGCTGCTCGACATCGCCTCGACGAGTTTGGTGGTGAACTCCTCCAGCACACCGTTCTGCACATGGAAGCGGTTGGCCGCGGTGCACGCCTCGCCGCCGTTGCGCAACTTGGCCAGCATTGCGCCCTGCACAGCTGCATCGATATCGGCATCGTCGAAGACCACGAACGGCGCATTGCCACCGAGCTCCATCGAGGTGCGCAGCAGCCCGTTGGCCGACTGCTGCACCAGCTTCTTGCCGACCTCGGTCGAGCCGGTGAAGGTGAGCTTGCGCAGGCGCGGATCGTCCAGCAGCGGCTTCGTCACGGCACCGGAATGGCTGGAGGTGATCACCGAGAGCACCCCGTCCGGCAGCCCCGCCTCGCTGCACAGCTTGGCCAGCGCCAACATGGTCAATGGTGTCGCCGAGGCGGGTTTGACGATCATCGTGCAGCCAGCGGCCAGTGCGGGGCCGATCTTGCGGGTGCCCATGGCCAGCGGGAAGTTCCACGGTGTGATGGCCAGACACGGCCCGACCGGCTGCTTGTGCACCATGATCCGCCCGGTGCCGGACGGCGCGTGCAGGTAGCGCCCGTGCACGCGGACCGCCTCCTCGCTGAACCAGCGGAAGAATTCGGCGCCGTAGCGCACCTCATTTCGGCTCTCCGGCAGCGCCTTACCCATTTCCAGGGTCATCAGCAGCGCGAATTCCTCGGCGCGTGCGGTCAGCTGTTCGAAGACGCGGCGCAGGATCTCCCCGCGCGCCCGCGATGACGTCGCTGCCCACTCGGCCTGCACCGC
Source organism: Nocardia sp. NPDC004604 (assembly GCF_040609795.1). NCBI lineage: Bacteria > Bacillati > Actinomycetota > Actinomycetes > Mycobacteriales > Nocardiaceae > Nocardia > Nocardia sp. NPDC004604. The sequence goes on along the minus strand of NZ_JBEXLC010000047.1, from coordinate 36,502 downwards.
GACGGCCGCATCCAGTGCGCGCACCGCGTCTTCCGGCGTCGCGTCGGCGACCTGGGTCAGCACCTGCCCATCGGCCGGATTGTGCACCGCGAAGGTGCCGCCCCCGGTGGCGTCGACGGGACCGCCGATCCACAACTGCGTCGGTACGGATTGGAGTACTTCACGTTCGGACACCATGTACCTCAGCCTAGGCCGCACGCTCGTGGCTCACCCGGGACTCATCGATGCGAAATCGCCGACCTTTGCGAGCGGCCCACAAGCGATCGCCACGGCCCTTCTCGAACGACCCACAAGCGATCACTACCGCCTTTCTCAAGCGCCCTACAAGCGATCACTACCGCCCCTCTCGAACGACCAACAAGCGACCGCTACCGCCCCTCTCGAACGACCAACAAGCGACCGCCACCGCCCCTCTCGAACGACCAACAAGCGACCGCCACCGCCCTCCTCGAACAACCGACAAGCGACCGCCACGACCGTTTTCGAGTGCCCGCAAGCGATCCCCGTAAGCAACCAGTAGGGCGACATCACCGAAAGTATGCGGTCCTTGCCTGCGTACCTGATCGAGTGCTTGTAACCTCGCGGACGTGAGCAGCGACATCGCCGCATCGGCGGCCTGGCGGAAACTGCACGAGCATCACAGCGCCGTCGCAGGACGACACCTGCGCGAATTCTTCGCCGAAGATCCCGACCGCGGCCGCGAGCTGATCGTCCGAGTCGGCGATCTGCACATCGACTACAGCAAGCATCGCGTCACGCGGGAAACCCTGCATCTGCTGGTCGAATTGGCGCACGAGGCCGGTGTGGGCGAGCGACGCGACGCGATGTTCCGCGGCGACCACATCAATACCTCCGAGGACCGCGCGGTCGAACATATCGCGCTGCGGCTGCCCGAGGGCGAGTCGGTCACCGTGGACGGTGCCGACGCGGGCTCCGAGGTGCGCGAGGTGCTGCGGCGGATGGGTGAATTCACCGACGCGGTGCGCTCGGGCGCATGGCGCGGCGCCACTGGTGAACGCATCGAGACCGTGGTGAATATCGGCATCGGCGGCTCGGATCTCGGCCCGGATATGGTGCACCGGGCTCTGCGGCACTACGCCGATGCCGGGATCGGCGCCCGATTCGTCTCCAATGTCGACCCGGCCGATCTGGTCGCGAAGCTCGACGGACTCGATCCGGCGACAACGCTGTTCATCGTTGCCTCCAAGACCTTCTCGACGCTGGAGACGCTGACCAATGCCACCGCCGCCCGACGCTGGCTGGTCGCCGCGCTCGGCTCGGAGGCCGTCGCCAAGCATTTCGTCGCGGTCTCGACCAATGCCGAGCGCGTCGCCGAATTCGGTATCGACACCGCGAATATGTTCGGTTTCTGGGATTGGGTCGGCGGTCGCTACTCGGTGGATTCGGCCATCGGCCTGTCCGTGATGGCGACCATCGGCAAGGAGCGCTTCGCCGAATTCCTGGCCGGAATGCATGCCGTGGACCGGCATTTCGCGACCGCGCCGCTGGCCGAGAACGGACCGGTGCTGCTCGGCCTGCTCGGCATCTGGTACTCGAACTTCTTCGGCGCGGAATCGCGTGCAGTACTGCCCTATTCGAACGATCTGGCGCGCTTTCCGGCCTATCTGCAGCAGCTCACGATGGAATCGAACGGCAAGTCGGTGCGCGCCGACGGTACGCCGGTGCCCACCTCGACCGGCGAAATCTTCTGGGGTGAACCGGGAACCAACGGCCAGCACGCGTTCTACCAGCTGCTGCACCAGGGCACCCGGCTGATCCCCGCTGATTTCATCGGATTCGCCCGTCCCACCGACGATCTGCCCACCCGCGACGGGACCGGCAGCATGCACGACATCCTGATGAGCAATCTGTTCGCGCAGACCAAGGTGCTCGCCTTCGGCAAGACCGCCGAGGAGATCGCGGCCGAGGGCACCGCCCCGAAGGTGGTACCGCACAAGGTGATGCCGGGAAATCGGCCGAGCACAACCATTCTCGCGCCGCAACTGACCCCGGCCACTGTCGGTCAGCTGATCGCACTCTACGAACACCAGGTCTTCGTGGAGGGCACCATCTGGGGTATCGATAGCTTCGACCAGTGGGGCGTCGAACTGGGCAAACAGCAGGCGCTGGCGCTGGCCCCGCTGCTGACCTCGTCGGAAGCGCCACCGTCCCAGGGCGACTCGTCCACCGACGCCCTCATCGGCTGGTACCGCGACCACCGCTGATCCCCATGGTGGCCGACCGGACCGGTCGGCCACCGCCAGTTCAGCCCAGTGCCTGTGCCGTCTTGATCAGGGCGGCAACGATATCCGGGAAGTCGGCGGTGATATCCGGGCCGATTTCGGGGCCCACGGTGTCGGCGGCGTCGCCGATGATCTCGGTCCGGTAGACGACGCGGGTAAAGCCCTCGCCCGCGGGCTCGAGGCGGTGTTCGGTGACGACGGTGAAATCGCCGCCGTCCATTTCATCGGTGAACAGCTCGCCCGGCTCGATCTCCACCAGACGCAGCCGCACCGTATCGCCGTCGGGCAGCGTCATCGTGAACCCGGTGCCGACCTCGAACGGGCCGTCGATCTCGATCTCGTCGAGACCGTCGTTCCACTCCGGCCAGGCCGCCATATCCGACCAGCACCGCCACAGCGCCTCCGATGCGACCGCAGTTTCGGCGCTGTATTCGTACTCCCACATCCCGCTTGCTCCCAGATACGTCGACACGAACTATCGAGCGAGATCATGTCACTCCCAGCGGGATTCGGCGATGCGGAGTCGGTGCCGCGAGTGTTATCCCTCGGCGGCGTAGTAGCGGCCGCCACGCTGGCGCAGCACCAGGTCGGCACGGTCCCGGGTGCCCGCGATCAGGTCGGCATTGCGTAGATCGCTGTCGTGCACCTTGATTTTCGCGGCGTCCGCGCTCCGCCCACCGCGGATGTGGCGGCGCAGCAGGCGTTGTTCGATGACCTCGCGTTCCACGTCCAGGTACCAGACCTCGTCGAGCAGGTCGCGCACGCCGGACCAGGCGCCCTCGTCCAGCAGCAGGTAATTGCCCTCGGTAATGGCGATCTCGTGCCGGTCGAAGACGACACCGGCCGGGGTCGGTTCCTCGATGGCGCGGTCGAAGGTCGGCCACGGCACCGGCTCGCCGATCGGGGTATCGCGCAGGCGGCGCAGGGCGTCCAGAAAGGCGGTGACATCGAAGGTATGCGGCTCGCCCTTGCGCTCCAGGTCATTCGTCGTGCGCAGCACGGCATTCGGTAGGTGGAAGCCGTCCATCGGCGCGATCTCGGCGCACATCCGACCCGCGCGGTTGTTCAGTTCATCGCGAATCGACTTGGACAGTGTGGATTTACCCGCGCCCGGCGGGCCCGCGATGCCGAGCACATAACGTCGGGCGCAACCCGTCGCCCGGATCCGCAGATGCGCGACGAGCGAGCGCAACGGCATTTCGACGGAAGTCCGTGTCATCGAAACAACCCTACTCAGGCTGCGGCTGCCCGCCGTGAATTTGGGCGTATGGCTATGTAAGTCGGCTATCGAAGTCGCTGTCGGACTTCGGCGGCAAGGTCGGCGGCGGCATCGCGCAGGGCTTCGATGAAGATCTGTCGCGGCTCGGCGTCGCGCGCCTGGTTGTCCTGAATGCCGGGCCGAGCCTTCGAGACATGGACGACGGATGTGGTTCGTACCGCGGCGGGATGATCGATGCGGACCAGGGCAATGCCCTGCGGCAGTACCGGTGCCGCGATTCCGGGGACCACGGTAATGCCCATACCTGCCGCGACCAGCCCGAGTTTGGCGAACCAGTCGCGGGCGACGAAGGCGATCTCCGGCTCCCAGGTGGCGTCGGTCCACGCGCCGAGCAGGGTGCTGCTCGGGTCGGGGCTGCCCGCGATCCAACGCGCACCGCGCAGCTGCTCGGGCGTGACACTCACACGATTTGCCAGCTCATGTTCCGGCGAGACCGCAATGAGCAGCGGGTCGTCCAGCAGTGGCTCGATCTCGGTATCCGCGGGCAGATTCCGAGTCTCGGTCACCACCGCCAGGTCCAGCCGTCCGCGCGTGACCGCGGACAGCAGCCGCGGACTTGTCCCTTCACGCAACGGCACCCGCGCGAGCCGGGGCGCGGTGGCGGCAATGGCCCTGGGCACCAGTGCCGCCATGGCGGTCGAGAACGCGCCGACCCGAAGGGTGGCGGGCGGACGTGCGGCCAGATCGTCGAGTTCCTGACGAACGGATCCGAGTCCGCTGAGCACCGTTTCGGCATGGCGCAGCACGATCCGTCCGGCCTCGGTCACCTGGACGCCCCGCGCATGCCGCTCGAACAGTGCCCGGCCCGCGGCCTGTTCCATGAGCGCGATCTGCCGGGATACCGCCGACTGCGTATATCCCAGATGCTCCGCGGCGGTCGAGAACGATCCGCACCTCGCGGCCTCGCGCACCACGCACAACCCGACGATCGTGAACTCACCCATGCGGTTTACTCATATCAACCATGCAAGACTGTCGCTTGTCGCATGCCTCGACACTACCTAGCGTCGCAGGTATGAGCGCAACCGAGAACAAGAAACTGGTCGAGCGGATCTTCGACGAGATGTCCCGGGGCAATACCCGGGCGATGGCCGAGGCCATGGCCGACGACTTCCGCTGGATCTTCCCCGGAAACTGGTCCTGGTCGCAGATCTGGGAACCGAAGGCAGTTGTGCTGAACGAACTCCTGCGGCCGCTGATGACCCAGTTCACCGAATACCGCAGTACAGCCGAATTCATCATTGCCGAAGAAGACCGCGTGGTGACCCAGGTGCGCGGCCATGGCAGGACCACCAGCGGTGAGCCCTACGAGCAGACCTACTGTTTCATTTTCCGGGTCGCCGACGGTCGGCTCACCGAGGTGATCGAGCACTGCGACACCGCGCTCGTCGAACGGGTGCTGCAACCGCTCTCGCCTGGCACCAGTTAGATCGGGCGGATCCCGCGGTAGAAGGTGACGCGGCCCAGGCGGCGGTGGCGTTGGGACGCGACCACGGCACTGTCGAAGCCGACGGAGCGCAGCAGTTGGGGAATGCCATCGCCGAGATTGTCGGCGGCGTGCTCGTTGTGCAGCATGAGCCGGGCCACCAGGCCGTCGTCCGGCGTGACGGCACCGCCGACATCGACAATGTGCAGGCTGCCGCCGGGGCGCAGCACCCGTAGTGCCTCGGCCAGCGCGGCTGTTTTGATGTCGGTGTCCAAGTGGTGCAGCATCATCGCCGACAGCAGCCGGTCGAACTCCCCCTCCGCATAGGGCAATTCCTGAGCGTAGGCGCGCTCGAACCGAATTCCGTTCAGCCCATGGGCTTTTCGTTCGGCGCGGGCCAGTGCGAGTGGATCGGGATCGGAGCCGATCAGCTCGGCGGCGGGCTGGGCGCGTTTGGCGCGAATCGTCAGATTTCCAGTGCCGCAGCCGATTTCCAGGACACGCTGGCCGGGCGCGAGTTCGGCCTGCGCGACGAGGGTTTCGTGGAGTTTGTGCATGCCGAGCAGCCGGGTGAGCAGATCGTAGCCGGGGAGCAGTGCGTCACGGCCCGCTGCGGGCAGGTAGTCGTGCCGGTTGCCCATGGCATGGATGACGGAATGTGGATGATCTTTGGTCATGGTTCTCATGGTGCCCGCAGATACAGCGGCAGAATTGGGTGATCATCGGCAGAATTAGGACTATTTTCGGTGCTATGACCGAGGCCACCCGGGTGATCAGGCACCGCGACGGCGTTCCGGTGTACGACTATCGGACCGACCAGGTCACGCCGCCGATATCGCTGATGCGATTCGATGAACGCCACACGCCCGGTAATGGCAGTCCGCATATTCACGAATTTCCGGTGCTGGTGTATGTCCGGCCCACCGGGGTGGTGTACGTGGTCGCGGCGGGTCAGGTGATCAAGGCCGCCACCGTGGGCGAGTTCGATGGCGCCGTCGGAGTGTTCTTCGATCCCGCGATGCTCGGCGATGCCGCACGGACGCCTTGGCCGGCCTGGCGCGCGCATCCACTGCTGTTCCCCTTCTTGCACCAACATTCGGGTGGGGTACTCGAGCTGTCGGTACCGGTGCCGCGCAGGCCGCTGTGGGACAACGCGCTCGCCGCCATCGATGCCGAACTGACGCAGCGGCAGGAGGGGTACCGCGAGGCCGCGACCGCACATCTGACGCTGCTGCTCATCGACCTCGCGCGACTGGCCGCCGATGTGGTGGGTGATCTGCGGCGCAGCGGTGAACCGCTGCTCGCCGAGGTATTCGAGGTGATCGACCAGCGGCATACCGCACCACTATCGCTGCGCGATGTGGCGCACGCGGTCGGCATGACGCCCGGACACCTCACCACCGTGGTGCGCCGCCGCACCGGGCGCACCGTGCAGGCCTGGATCACCGAACGGCGGATGGCGGAAGCACGCCGACTGCTGGCCGATACCGATCTGCCGGTCGGCGAGATCGCCCGTCGCGTCGGCATGCCCGATCCGGGCTATTTCACCCGATTGTTCCGGCGCAACCATGGTCTGTCGCCCCGGCAGTGGCGCGACCGGCCCGCGCCGGTCCGAGCCGGTTAGACGGTGTTGCATGCGCCTAATGGGGAGGCCTACGTGGTTACGCATCCGCTGCCTCCTCCGGGCCTTGACCCTTAAACAAGGGCGCGGTCGATGATGGCCGCGGTGTCCACACCGGTGGGCAGGGTGCCGAACGCGATACCCCAGTTGTCGCCGAGGCGGGTGGCGCAGAAGGCATCGGCCACCGCCGGGTGGCCGTGGCGGACCAGCTGCGCACCCTGCAGCACCAGGGCCAGGAGCTCGACAACGCGGCGGGCGCGGTATTCGATTTCGTCGAGGTCGGACAGTTCCTTGCCGACCCGGGCGATGGCGTCGTCGAGCCGGGGGTCGGCTCCCGCCGCGAGCGAGACCTCGTTGAAGAATGCCTCCACGGTTTCGGGCTGGCGGCCCATCGCGCGCAGGGCGTCCAGGGCGGCCACATTGCCGGAGCCTTCCCAGATCGACATCAGCGGAGCCTCGCGATAGAGCCGCGGCATACCGGATTCCTCGGCATAGCCGTTGCCGCCGAAGCATTCCAGGGCCTCGGCCGCATGCGACGGGGCGCGCTTGCAGACCCAGTACTTGGTGACCGCCAAGGCGATTCGACGCAGCGCGGCCTCGGCCGGATCGGTGCTCGCCCGGTCGGTGGCACCGGCCAGGCGCATCATGACCGTGGTCGCGGCATCGGATTCGATAATGAGGTCGGCCAGCACATTGCGCATTGCGGGCTGATCGATCAGCTTGGCCCCGAACACTTCGCGGTGCCGGGCGTGGTGGGCGGCGTAGACGGCGCCCATGCGCATGCCGGTGGCGGAGCCGATGACGCAGTCCAGGCGGGTCATATTGACCATTTCGATAATGGTCTTGACGCCCGCGCCCTCCGCGCCGACCAGCCAGCCGGTGGCATTCTCGTATTCGATCTCCGAGGAGGCATTGGACTTGTTGCCGAGCTTGTCCTTGAGCCGTTGGATCCGAATGGGGTTGCGGGTGTCGTCCGGCAGGACGCGCGGCAGCAGGAAACAGGACAGGCCGCCGGGGGCCTGGGCCAGGGTGAGGAACATATCCGACATGGGCGCCGAGGTGAACCACTTGTGCCCGACGATGCGGTAGCTGCCATCGGGTTGCGGTGTCGCGGTGGTGGTGTTGGCCCGGACGTCGGAGCCGCCCTGCTTCTCGGTCATCGACATGCCCGCGATGAGACCGGCCTTGGTAGACGGTTCACGCAGGCCGAAATCGTAAGTGCGGGAACCGAGTAGCGGTTCGTACTTGGCGGCGAGCTCGCTATTGTGGCGCAGCGCGGGCACCACGGCGTAGGTCATCGAGATCGGGCACATATGTCCGGCGTCGGCCACGCCCCAGGTGTACAACTTGGCCGCGCGGGCGGCGTGGGCGCCCGGCCGGTCGTCGAGCCAGGGCGCGCCGTGCAGTCCGTGTGCCACCGCGACTTTCATGAGTTCGTGCCAGTACGGATGGAACTCGACCTCGTCGATGCGGTTGCCGTAGCGGTCGTGGGTATGCAGGACGGGTGGGTATTCGTTGGCCAGGCGGCCCCACTCCTGCGCTTCGAATCCGCCTGCGAGCGTGCCGAGTTCGCGCACTTCCGGCTCGGCCCAGCCCGCGCCTTCCCGGTGCAGCCCCGCCAGCAGGGCCGGGTTCTTCGAGACATCGAAGGGCACGATGTTCGGAACCTGGTTGAAGACTTCATGCGTCGGCATCGGACACTCCTGAGTGGGATTCATCGCGCGCACCGAGCGCGCGTAATGCGAACCTGATGACTTCGGGCACAACGGATTCGCTGTGCGGTGCGTCGGCCAGCGGGCCGACCAGGACCTCGCCGATGGCGCCGACCAGTGCGGCCGCACTGGTCCTGGCATCCTGTGCGGGCAGTTCGCCGCGCGAAACCCCGTCCGCCACAGCGGATTCGAAGGCCTCGGCGAAGGCGCGGCGGAAGTGCAGGCGCTCGGCGTCGACCACCGCATCGACGGGTTCGACGAGCAGGACGTAGGCAAGTTTCGGATTCTTCAGCGCCCGGCCCGCGAAGGTCTCCACCGCGGCGCTCACCCGCTCGACGGCGGTTCCAGTGGCGGCAGCGGTCGCCACCGCGGTCACCTCGTGCGCGACCACCTTCCGGAATACCGCGCTGACCAGGTCGGCCTTGCCGCTGAAGTTCTTGTAGACCGTTCCGGTGGCCAATCCGGCCTCGGCGGCGACCGCCGCCATGGACAGTCCGGCATAGCCCGCCCGGGACAGCACCTTGGTCGCGGCCTGCACGATCAGCCCCGCCTGCGCATCGAGGCGGGCCTGGACAGCGGGGGTTCTGCGGTAGGCCACACAAGAAGTGAACCACAAATTCATTTCTTGGCACAAGACCACCCCGAACGGCGTATGGTCGTGCTCGTGAGTGTGCGAATCGAACGCAACGGACCCGTGACCACCGTGATCCTGCACCGACCCGAGGCACGCAATGCGGTCGACGGCCCGACCGCCGCGGCCCTAGTCGACGCATTCCGCGAATTCGATGCCGACCCGGATGCGGCGGTCGCGGTGCTGTGGGGCGAGGGCGGCACCTTCTGCGCGGGTGCGGACCTGAAGGGGTTGGGCACCGAGCGCTCCAATCAGGTCACCGAGGACGGCGACGGCCCGATGGGACCGACCCGCATGCGGCTGTCCAAGCCGGTGATCGCCGCGGTCTCCGGATATGCGGTCGCGGGTGGGCTGGAGCTGGCGCTGTGGTGCGATATGCGAGTTGCCGAGCAGGACAGCACATTCGGCGTGTTCTGCCGCCGCTGGGGTGTGCCGCTGATCGACGGCGGCACCATCCGGTTGCCGCGCATCATCGGCACCGGTCGCGCCATGGATTTGATTCTCACCGGCCGCGCCGTCGCCGCGCCGGAGGCACTGCAGATCGGGCTGGTCAATCGGGTGGTGCCGAATGGCCAAGGACGCAGCGCCGCCGAACAACTCGCCGCCGAACTGGCCGCACTGCCACAGACCTGCCTGCGCTCGGACCGGATGTCGCTGCTGGAACAGGACGGCATGGACGAGCAGACCGCCCTGCACAACGAGTACCAGCACGGTCTGCGCGCCCTCGCCGATGGAGCCTTGGATGGTGCCCAGCGATTCGCGGCCGGTGCGGGTCGCCACGGCACGCGTAGCTGAGGGAGCGAGCCCGACGGTGACGGGGCGGCTGAGCGTCGTCGACGAGATCTTCCTGCGCACGCATCGCGGGCTCGGCACCCCGATCGCGCTACAGGGGTTGTGGCGCACCGCCGATCGCGTCGATCCGGAGTTGCTGCGCCGGGTGCACGCGGCGTTGCGCGTCGGCCCGTTGGGGCGCAGGGTGATTCGGTCGCGGATACCGGGTGCGCGTCGCAGTTGGCGACCGAACAGCCGCGCGTATCCACTCGAGTTCACCGAGGGCACGGTCGCTCGCGCGGATCTGCTCACGTGGGCCGACCAGCAGGGCGCGAACCTCGATCCCGAATACGGTCCGGGCTGGCGACTATCCGCCGCCGCGTTGGACGATGGCGGATCGATTGTGTCGCTGACCTGTTCGCATGCGCTCGCCGACGGCAGGGCGCTAGTGCTCGCGGTGGACGATGCGCTCGGCGGCACAAGCTTGACCGCATCGCCGGCGCGGAGCGGGGGTTCGTTCGCGAAATCCACTGCACCAGAACCAGATAGCTCTGACATCACGCCAACGGCTGGAAGCGCGCGGGGCAGGTCGAGTGCGAGCGACACGATGGCGATTTCCAACGCCGACGCGGCGACATCCGCTGCATCAGAACCAGATCGCTCTGACATCGCGGTTGGAAGCGCGCGGGGCAGGTCAAGTGCGAGCGACACGATGACGACTTCCAACGCCGACGCGGCGACATCCGCTGCACCGGAATCGAAGCGTTCTCACGCCACACCAACAGTCGACGGCGCGTCGGGGCGATCGAGTGCGAGCGAACCGATGGCGACATCCCCTTCTGCGGTGACGTCCACTGCACCGGAATCAGATCGGTCCGATAGCGCGCGCACACCTGCCCGCATGGATCAGGTAGCCGAGGTCCGCGCTCCGGATTCGGATTGGTCCGATGCGTGGCGGCAGTGGTCGATCGTGGTACGCGGCACTGTCCGCGCGCTGCGGCACGGGATCCCGGACCGTCCGGCTCGCGAACATGGGCCGTCGATCGATGCGCGCACGCGGGTGCAGGCCGCGCCGACGCACAGCGTCATCGCGCAATGTCCGGCGGCCGACTGGGAGCTGGCCGCCACGGCACAGGGCGGGACGGCCAATAGCCTGTTCATCGCGCTGATCGCGAAGATGCTATGGGCCAGTGGATTTCCAGGAGAGACCATCGATGCCAGTCTTCCGGTCGACACCCGCGACGAGCCACGCGTCGATAACGATCTCGCGATGACCGAGATCAGTATCGATCGCGCCGATACTCCGGCCACGATCCGCGAGAAGTCCCGAATCGCCTACGAGCGACGCATGTCCAGCCCCGGCGAGATACCGGAGGAACTGCTGCAGGTGATTCCGGACCGCTGGGCCTACGCACTATCCAAGGGCGCGGGTGAGCGAGACATCCTGTGCTCCAACATCGGAACCCTCCCCGACTCCCTGCGCGCCCTCGGCCCACACCGCTGCACCGGCGTCGCCGCCCGCGCGATCCACCCCGGCCTCACCGCAGACCACCTCCCCCGCACCCGCCTATCGGGCTACCTGTGCCGCATCGCCGACACCTACACCCTCGCCATCGTCAGCCTCGCCCCCGACCGCATCGACACCCCCAAAACCCTCCGCACCCTGGTCCACGAAACCACAACCCCCCTCTCGCTACCGATCACCATGTGGTGAAACACCGTCCCCACTCCTGCTGCTCGCCGAGCGTAGTGATAAGGCGGTCGGATGCGGCGTGGTCGACCACCATTCGACTGTGCTCGCCGGAACTCCCCGGCCCCAAGGATCGAAACGGCCGAAGCTGTTCGGAGGCCGACGCCGAACAGTGGCCGCGGCCACTTTGTGAGTTACAGGAGTCCATGTAGGACAAGGATTTTCGAGCTCTCCGGTGAGAAATGATCAAGACCTGTGGATGATGGGAAGGACGCACCGTCCCGGATGATCTATCAGTCGGAATCTTGATCATGCCGGCGCGCCAACGCCGTTCGGGATCGCAGCTGCCCGCCATCGCCTGACCCGCTCGGGCACCGGCCCCAAACGGAGACCCGGAGCTCACGGTGTCGGCTCAGTCCGTGTTGTCGGCCAGGCACTTGGCGAAGCCCCCAGCCGCGACGTTGCTGCCGCTCATATCCCTACTCCAGCCGGATAGCGCTCGCCGAGTCCGCGCGTTGGCACCGCGGCGGCAGCATCGTGTGTGGCCGGCAGGTGACGTCGTGGTCGGCGGCAGACGTAGATGAACGCCGGAGGCAGGTTTGCCCACACAGTGCGGCGCGGCAGTACCTCCTCGAAGTGGTCGGTGAGGGAGTGCCGCAAACGGCGTGCGGGCGGCATCCACTGCGTCGAGGTGTAGGCGAAGGTGGTGAACGCCCCGTCCGGGGCGAGGCCGTCGACGATCGCGTCGAGCAGGCTGTCTTGGTGGCCGGGAGCGAACGCGGCCCAGGGGAGACCGCTGACGATCACGTCCGCCTGGCGGTGGCCGTTCGCGGTCATGATCGTCTTCAGGTTTCGCGCGTCGCCGGCGGCCACTGTGACTTGCGGGAATTCCGCTGCCAGACGGTTTGCGAAGCGGTCGTTGATCTCGATGGCGAGGTGGTGGCCGCGCCCCGACAAACGTTGCTGGATCGCGGCGGTGAAGGAACCGGTGCCGGGGCCGAGCTCGAGGACCATCGGTGCACCGGCGAGCGGTATCGGCGAGGTGACGGCCGCCGCCAGAGATGCACTGCTGGGCGCGATCGCGGCGACAGTGCGTGGGGCGCGCAGGAATTCGCGTAGGAATCCGGGGCGGGGGCGATCGGTCATCGGATTTCTCCTGGGATGTGTTGCTCGGTCCAGTTGCCGCTCAGGGCTATTGGGTCACCGCTTCGCGGCATGGGAACGTCACCCCGGTGAGCTCCTCGGAGACGGTCCACAGGCGCTGCTGGACGGCCTGGTCGTGGGAGTCGGGGCTGGAGGTGACCAGCTTCGGGTAACCGCGGATCTCGCCCCGGTTGCCAGGGCCGTAGTACTGGCCGCCGGCGACCGCCGGGTCGGTGGCGGCGCGCAGGGTGGGCAGGGCGCCCATCTCGGGCGTCTGGGTGAGCAGCGGCGCGATCCAGGTGATCGGCAGGCGGAACGCGGCGGGTGAGTTGCGGGTGAGTTCAGTGTTGGACACGCCGGGATGGGCGGCGACCGCGACGGTGGTGCCGTGCGGTGCGAGCCGGCGCTGCAGTTCGTAGGTGAACATCAGGTTGGCGAGTTTGGACTGGCCGTAGGCGGCGGCGCGGCTGTATGAGCGCTCCCATTGCAGGTCGTCGAAGTGGATGGCGGCCCGGATGCGGTGGCCGGTGCTGCTGACCGTCACGACGCGGGAGCCGGGGACGGGCAGCAGCCGGTCCAGCAGCAGGCCGGTGAGGGCGAAGTGGCCGAGGTGGTTAGTGCCGAACTGCAGCTCGAAGCCGTCGGCGGTGGTCTGTCGCGGGGTGTACATCACACCCGCGTTGTTGATCAGAAGGTCGATGCGTGGGCGGGCGGCGCGCAGGTCGGCCGCCGCGGACCGGATCGAGTCCAGGGAGGTCAGGTCGAGGGGCTGGACGGTGACGTCGCCGGTGATGCGGGCGGCTGCCTGCTTACCCTTCTCGACGTCGCGGACGGCCAGGACCACCGCCGCCCCCCGTGCGGCGAGCATCCGGGCGGTCGCGAATCCCAGCCCGGTGTTGGCGCCGGTCACGATCGCCACCCGGCCGTGCTGATCGGGGATGTGTTGCTCGGTCCAGTTGCTGCACATGACATTTCTCCTAAAGTACCGCCGGTCTGTTATGATCCGATCGTAAGAGATCGGCGGTCTCTTGTCAAGGAACCGGTGGTCTTTAAGTTAGGATGAAGGCGTGACATTTCAGCGAGCGCGCAGTGAGGAGCAGAGGGAGATCCGCCGCAAGGTGATCCTGGATACGGCGGCGGAGATGCTCGACGAGATGCCCGTGGCCGAGGTGAGCCTCAACGAGCTCAGCCGCCGGGTGGGCCTGGCCAAGTCGAACGTCCTGCGGTATTTCGAGTCGCGCGAGGCGGTGCTGCTCGAACTGCTGGACGATTTTCTGGAGAGCTGGCTCGCCGAGCTGGCCGATGAGCTGGCCGCGGGCATCGAGGCGCACGCGGCGCCGGAAGTGCGGGCGGGCCAGCTGGCCGAGCTCCTCAGTCGATCGCTAGCGGGCCGGGTGGTCCTGTGCGACCTCTTCGGAGCGCAGGGCGGCGTCCTCGAGCACAACGTCTCGGTCGAGGTGGTCAAGCGACACAAGCGTTCGTCCCTCGCGCGGCTCGCGGACATGACCGAACTCGTGCGCCGCCACGTGCCCGAGCTCGGCGACCGCGCGCAGCTGTTCTGCCTGATGAGCCTGGTCTCGGCGGGTGCCCTGTCGGCATACGTCCCGCCGCCGCCCAGCCTCCTTGCCGCCTACGACGATGAGCCCGCCCTCGGCGTGCTCCACTTGGATATGCGTGAGGCTCTGCGGGACTCCTTCACCTCGACGCTCTTGGGCGTGCTGCCGCGCGCCTGAACCTTTCCGTTTGCTGTGCGCGAAAACGGCCCACGCACGTAGCCCTGCACGCGTTCGCCCGCTCGGCGGCAGGAATTCATCGAGCGGTGCGAACCGGGTCTCGGTAATGCCACCTGTAGGTCCGTGAATTCCGTCGACGGCACAACTCGATTCGCAATGTCCGACCGGAAACCTCTTGGCAGGATCTGACTGGCCGCAAGATCAACGCTGTGGACGCCGAGGGCGCTCACGACCGCGCGGTAGTGCCGAGAGCAGGTCGCTCATGACCGCTTGGTGTCGACGGCGCGGGTGGGTTGAATGGCTTCGGGCGCGTTCGTGTCTTCATAGTCGTTGGGCCAACCGTCTTCGCCGATCTCGATCACGTTGCCGTCCGATGTGTGATGTTTCGGAGCGCTGTTCGTCGGGGCCAATTCGAGCCTGCGCATGGTGTCCTCGTGGAATATCGCAAGGAGATCCCTTACCGAGGGCGCTATTTCGCCACTCCATGGCCGAAGTCCGAACATCGCGTTCACATCCCCGCTTGCGACGAGGGGAGATCCGACATGTTCAGTAGCGCGGACCAGTATTCCTCGCGGACCGCATCCCACAAGTCGCCGTGCTGGGGCAGCAGTTCGCGGGCGTCGACCAGATCGGGATCAGCGTCGAACACGATCGTTCCGGGCTGCGCTCCGGGCAGCGGCGTTCGCGACGGCAGGCTATACGCGGTGAACGCCTCGCCACTGAGCTGAACACGAAGTATGCGAGCAGCACGGTTGACCAGCTGCCACACCGCGACCTTCCCAGCTGGTATCTGCGTGGTGCGCAACGGATTCGACCTCATCGCTGCCTCACGATCGGAATCGCTGAACCCGATGTGGGACAGCGCATCTCGACGCTTAGCCGTTCGGGAGGTGCCCACGCTCGGAGGGCTTCGTGGTAGCGCTCGATCACCTCGGTTGGCACATCGCAGTAGATCCTGTGCTGTGGTCCAAGGAACGCGGCTCGCTGTGGAAGTTCTCGGCTCGGCATGTACCGACCTCCGTGAATCGATGGCTGTTGGGTGCGCCCGGCCCCTGAACAAAACTCCTGAGAGGGAAGGAGATTCGTCTCTCCGGGCGCGCTTCTAGCACACCAGCGACACCCCAGAATGGCATTGTCATTCCGACAATCCCACAGAACTCATGAGAACCCCCACGACAGATGTCATCCTGGCAGGCGATCACTGCCATTTCGAGAGTGCCGAGGAGCTGAAGTGACCGCAGATCCATCCCGAGCCTCATTGCCGCGCCGCCAGTTGGGGCGGTTCATCCGCAGGCAACGCGAGGAGAACACCTCACTCACGCAGGCGGAGGTGGCGCGTCAGATGCAGTGGAGCCACAGCAAGTACTCACGCCTCGAACGCGGCGAACCCGGCAAGGTGCTCGACCGCGATCTGACCGCCCTCGGCGAGGTCCTCGAAATCCCCGAGGGCAAGGTGGCCGCCATGATCGATCTGGCACATCAGGTCGCCGAGAAGACTTGGTACAACACCTTCGATGACCTGATCCGCGAGAACTTCGACGTGTACATGCGACTGGAAACAGATGCGCACGCCATGGGGATCTATCGCCCCGACCTTGTGCCAGGTCTGTTGCAGACGGCCGAATATGCCCGCGCACTCAATCGGATCTACTTCCCCAAGGACTCCGAGGAGGAGCAGGATCGTCGAATCGAGCTGAAGTTGCAGCGCCAGAACATCATTACGCGCAAGAAGTCCCCCGTCGGTGTCGATCTGGTGTTGCACGAGTCGGCGCTGCACTCGATGGTCGGGGACACCGCGATCATGGCAACCCAACTGCGCCACCTTGCCGACATCGGCACCAAGCCGAACATTACGATCCGCGTTCTACCGTTCAAGGCAGGTTTCCCGCTCGGGATGGCGGTAGGCCCGTTCGTCATCCTCGATTTCAAGCCGGACTCGAAGGGCGTCGCCGAACCGACTGTCATTTATGTCGAGAACTTCACCGGTGATGCGTACCTTGAAGGAGAGTCGGACGTCGACAAGTACCGTCGGGCATGCGCGACGATCCAGTATTCCGCGCTGGACGTGGTAGCCAGCAGAAGCCTGCTGCGGCAGGTAGCAAGAAGGGATTCGTGACAGTGGACAAAGACCGCCTGGTGGGGGCTAAGTGGTTCAAGAGCACCCGCAGTGCCGGGAATTCGGAGTGCGTGGAGGTCGCGTTCCTCGATGGGGGCGCGGTCGGGGTTCGGGATTCGAAGAATCCAACTGGCCCGGCACTCATCTTCACACCCGGCGAATGGGACGCCTTCACCGCAGGCGTTACCGACGGCGAGTTCAACCGTCCATAGTTCTCTGCGAGAACAGACGGTCAGGCCCGATCCGCTCGTTCGGATCGGGCCTTTTCGTATCCGCAGGACTGCGTGCCCGGCGTGATCGGAACGATCACGAGGTGGTGATCGAGGCGATGTCGAGTCGATCGAGCACATCTTGCGGCACCTCGATGCCCGGTTCCAGATCACCCGAAGAGATTGGGGCGTCCCAGATCTGACGCATGGGCAGAACGCCCGCCCACACACCGCCGGTCTCGATATCCGCGGCATCGTCCTTCGGGCCGCCGGTCCGCACCTTCACCGAGGCCTCGGTCAGATCGAGCGCGAGCACCATCGTGGCGGCCATTTCCTTCTTGTTCGGCCACCGCACCCGATCCCACGCCCCGGGCGCGGCGTGTTCGACGATCACCCGCAGCGCGTGCATGCACTCGTCGGCGTCGGTGAGTTCGACCGCACGGCCGCGCACCACCGCCGAGCGGTAGTTCGCGGAGAAGTGCATGGCCGAGCGGGCGTAGACGATGCCGTCGACCAGGGTGACCGCGATGGAGATATCGCCGGTCAGCGCCGCCCGCAGATTTCCGGCACCGGTCGAGCCGTGCAGATACAGCGTGTCGCCGTCGCGGCCGTAGACGGTCGGGAGTACCACCGGGCTGTCGCCGAGCAGCACGCCGAGGTGGCAGACGAGTCCGGCGTCGAGGACCGCGTCGAGTTCGGCCCGGTCGGTCCGGCCGCGCTCCTTGGAGCGGGTCAGGGTGGTGCGCGGGGTCGGCGAAAGTGGCGGCCGAGAGCTGATCGACTTCGTCATACTTCTAGCGTGGAGGTGAAAGTGGCATTCTGAAATAGCCAATTCATGGAAATTTGAACAGTCCAATTTCGGGAGGTGGGCGATGCTGGATGAACTTCCACTGATTCTCGACCGCGACGCTGACCAGCCATTATCGGTGCAGGTCGCGGAGGGTCTGCGGGCCGCGGCGAGCTCCGGCCTGCTGCGCGCGGCGGACCGGCTGCCCTCCTCACGCGCGCTGGCCCAGCGCCTCGGCGTGAGCCGCACGGTGGTCGCCGCGGCCTACGACCAATTGCATGCGGAGGGCTGGATCGCGAGCCGCCGCGGTTCGGGCACCTACCTGACGACCGCCCCCACCGAAGCGCCCGCCCGGCCGAGCCCGCGCGCTACTGCCGAGCACCCGCCGGAACTGCTCGACCTCGGCCCGGGCGCACCATGCATCGAAGCGATCGATCAGGCGGCATGGCGACGCGCCTGGCGCGCGGCCGCGGACGACTCCCCCATCGTGCGCAAGGACCGCGGCGGCGAGCCGGACTACCGCGCGGCGGTCGCCGAACACCTGCTGCGCCACCGCGGTCTCGGCGCGGGCAGCAAGACCGTGGTGCTCGCGACGGCCGGAACCAGTTCTGCCGTAGTCGAGTTCGCGGCCGCACTGCTGCGCCCCGGCGACACCATCGCCATGGAAGATCCCGGCTACCAGCGCGCGGCGGGCGCATTCCTCGCGGCTGGTGTCCGGGTGATCCCGGTGCCGATCGATGCCGACGGTCTGCGCGTCGACCGACTGCCGGACGGTATCAAGGCCGTGTACTGCACTCCGGCACACCAATTTCCACTCGGCACTCGCATGCAGGCGTCACGTCGCGTACAACTCGTCGAATTCGCCAGGCGCGCGGGCGTACTCATCATCGAGGACGACTACGACGGCGAATTGCGCTACGACACTGCCCCTTTGCCGCTGCTGGCCGCCATGGCCCCGGATGTCGTCGTCCATCTCGGCACCACGAGCAAGATCTTCTCGCCGATCTTGGGCGTCGGCTGGCTCGTCGCCGCCCCGGATATCACCGAAGCCGTTGTTGCGCATCGCGAACGAACCGGCACGGGCCCGAGCCCCGCCGGCCAACGAGTACTCGCCGAATTCGCCCGCCACGGCGATCTCGCGCGACACCTGCGTCGACTGCGCCGTACCGTGGCCCCGCGCCGAGCCCTGGTCGTGGACGAACTACGCCGCCGCGGACTCGAAATACTCGGCGACGATGCCGGTTCACACGTGGTGGTGCCACTGGATTCGGCCGAAGCCGAACAGCGTGCCGTGGCCGTGGGTCGAGCGCGCGGTGTGGCGCTCGACGGGTTGTCGCGCCACCACCTTGCGGCACAACAACATCCACTCGCCACGGCAGCTGGTCCGCATACCTTCGGAATCGCCCTCGGCTACACCGCACTGAGCTGGAACGAGCTGACCACCGCCATTCCGATTGCCGGAGAATGCCTGCAGTCTCAGGTTCAGCCGAACAGTCGGGCGACGAACGGCACGCTGTCCGGTAGCGAACCCGCGACGGTCGCGTTGTGATCCAGGCCGACATAGATGTGGACCTCGGGCCGGACGCCATTGGCCTGCAGGTCGGCGACCAGCTTCGCGGTCAACGGCGCGGGCACATCGGTGTCATTGGTGCCCTGGCCGATGAACAGCGGGCGATCGTATCCGGTCATCGGCACATCCATTATCGGACGTGCGGTCGTGGCGAAGTCGCCGTCCGAAAGTGGCCGGGAGAACAGCTGATCCAGGGTGACGCCCTCGGCGCGCTGGGCCAGGGGTGTGAAGCACAGCGTCTGGGCCGCGTCGACCAATTCCTTGCCGACGGGGGTGAGGTAGCTGTCCAGGTCGAAGTCCGGGCGTGCCGCCTTCAACCCGTTCATCACATATGTCGCGTAGGCGGTCAGATGCGACGACTGGATCTTCGGTGTCGACGGGCCGACCAACGTGGACGCGTCGACGATATTCGAAGCGGGTCCGGTGGCGACCGCACCGCGATAGTCGAGCTCCGGACCATATTTCGTGGCCAACGACGCGGTGAACACCGCCGCCCCGCCGCCCTGGGACTGACCGATGGCCACCCATTTCGACGAAAACGAGTCGTCGACGGCGCGGGCGGCGCGCACCATGTCGATCGCGGCATGCGCCTCGGCGCGACCATCGAGATAGGCGTGCACTCCGGGTGTGCCCAGTCCGATGTAATCGGTTGCCACGATGGCATAGCCCTGCCGCAGCCAGGTGGCCAGATAGTTCTTGTCGCGCTCGGAGCGGCCCGCCGTCGACGGGGCGCAATCATCGCCGACGCCGGCGGTTCCGTGTTCCCATGACAGCACCGGCCAGCCGCCGGGTGGGGGCGTACCCACTGGGAGGAAGATCGCGCCGGTCGATTGGGCGGGGCGGTCGTCGGAGTCGCGGGTCCAGTAGGTGAGTCGCCGCGCGGATCCGGTGCCCGCGAGCCAGAGGTCCGATGGCAGCGCCTCGTCGCGCACCACCGTTCCCGGCGCCGGTCCGGCCGGATCCGCCTGGGCGGTCGCGGCCAAGGAGCCGGTCAGGATGGCCGCCGTGGCCAGGGTGATCAGAGTGCGACGCATCGACACTTCCTATCGCTCGGAGCTGCTGTCTCAATGAGACACTTTAATCAGACTAAGCTAGAAAGTGTCACTTTGAGACAGATATATTCGGGAGG
Source organism: Nocardia sp. NPDC004604 (assembly GCF_040609795.1). NCBI lineage: Bacteria > Bacillati > Actinomycetota > Actinomycetes > Mycobacteriales > Nocardiaceae > Nocardia > Nocardia sp. NPDC004604. The sequence continues at coordinate 16,442 of NZ_JBEXLC010000047.1, read as the reverse complement.
GTGCATGGAGCAGAGCGGTCTGCGTGAGAAGGAGAAGGCCCGACTGCGCCGAGAGCTGATCGAGACCGCGCTGCGCCTGTTCGAGCGGCAGGGTTTCGAGCAGACCACCGTGCAGCAGATCGCCGATGCCGTGCAGGTTTCGCGGCGCACCTTCCACCGTCACTTCCCCTCCAAGATGGCCGTGGTGTTCGCGCACGAGGAAGATCTGATGACGCAACTGCTTTCGGCACTCGAGCACCGACCGGTCACCGAATCCGCGCTCACCGCAATGCGTTCGGCGATCCAGGAGCTACTGCTCGACGAATCCGAGGCGGCGCTGCGCCGTCATCAGGCCGATACCGCCCGCCGCGCCCGTCATCTGCTGGTCACCAATCCCGAACTGCGCCAAGAGAATTTCACCGGGGCGATGAGCCGCAAACATGCCCTCGCCCAGTTCCTCGCCGAGCGTTCCGGACTGCCCGACTCCGATTTACGCCCCCAACTCGTGGCCGCCACTTGTTTCGCCGCCTTCGGCGTCGGCCTCGACAACTGGATGCTCGGCACCGACCATTCGATCGCGGCGCTGTACGAAATCCTGGACAGCATCGTGGCCGCGCTGCAGCAAGGTATCGATGTGCCGGCGGCCGATGCCGGATCGCACCGAACCTTCGGATCGCCAACGTGGTCGTAGCATGGTCCCCATGACCGAACAGGACATCCTGGCGCGTATCAAAAAGTTGGTCGACCGCGAGCACGACTTGCGGTCGCGGGCAACGGCCGGGGCCGTCGATCCGGTGACCGAGCGGCAGCAGCTCGCCGAACTCGAAGTCATGCTCGATCAGGCCTGGGATCTGCTGCGGCAGCGCAGGGCGCGGATCGAGGCGGGCGGCGCACCGGAGGACGCGCAGGAGAATCCGGCCCGTCAGGTCGAGGGTTATCTGCAGTGACCTCGGACGCCGCCGCCGACTATGACGTCATCGTGATCGGCGGTGGGCCCGCTGGCGAGAACGCCGCCGCCTACGCCATCGCGGGGACCGAGCGCACCGCCGCGATCGTGGAGCGGGAATTGGTCGGCGGTGAATGCTCATATTGGGCCTGTATGCCGAGCAAGGCGCTGCTGCGACCGGCGCATGTGCTGTCCGGTGCGAAGGCCATGGCCGGGATCGCCGCGAGCGGACTCGATGTCGACGCAGTGTTGAAACGCCGTGACGCCTTCACGCACAAGCACGATGACCGCTCGCAGGTCGACTGGGCCGCGAACACCGGTATCGATGTGGTGCGCGGAACCGGACGGCTCGCGGGCGAGCGACTGGTCGAGGTCGGCGGACGACTGCTGCGCGCCCGGCACGCGGTGGTGCTGGCCACCGGGACCAAGGCCGCGGTGCCCGATATCCCCGGACTGCGTGACGCGCTGCCGTGGATTTCCCGGGATGCCACCAATCTGCACGAGGTCCCACGCCGGGTGGTGATCATCGGCGGCGGTGTGGTCGCCTGTGAGGCGGCCACCTGGTTGGCCGCACTCGGCGCAAGCGAGATCACCATGCTGGTGCGCGGTGACGCGCTGCTGGGCAATGCCGAACCGTTCGCACGCGAACGGGTGACCGCGGCGCTGTCCGCTGCCGGTGTGCAGATCCGATTCGGCACCCAACCCACGCGCGTGGAGCGCGCCGAGGCGAAGGACACCGGCGAGGGGTGGATCCACGGCGGCGCCGTCACCGTTCGGATCGGCGAGACCGAGATCGAGGCCGATGAGATCCTGGTCGCCGCCGGGCGCGGACCGGCGACGGCGGAACTCGGCTTGGACGCGGTCGGACTCGCCGACGGCTACGTCGAGGTGGACGACCGGCTGACGGTGCTCGGCATCGACGGCGAGTGGCTGTACGCGGTCGGCGATGTGAATCATCGTGCCGCGCTGACCCATATGGGCAAATACCAGGCCAGGGTGTGTGGTGATGTCATCGCGGCACGGGCCGAGGGGCGCGCGCTGTCGGATGTGCGCTACGCCGCGACCGCCGATCACGGGCAGGTGCCGCAGGTGGTGTTCACCGCGCCGGAGGTCGCCTCGGTCGGGCTGACCGAGGCCGCGGCACGCAAAGCGGGCTACCCGGTCGAAACCGTGGAGATCGATATCGCGGTCGCCGGATCGTCCTTGGCTCGGGATGACTACTCGGGGCGCGCGAAGATCGTCATCGATACCGCCACCGATACCCTGCTCGGCGCCACCTTCGTCGGTCCGGAGGTCGGTGAGCTGCTGCACGCGGCGACCGTCGCCGTGGTCGGCAAGGTGCCGCTGGCCACGCTGTGGCACGCGGTGCCCGCCTACCCGACGGTGAGCGAGCTCTGGTTGCGCCTGTTGGAGGCCCGCCGCTCCTAGTTACCATCGGAAAGATGTCCGATATCACGACCGCCGACGGAGTTGTCCGCGGTTACCGCGGCCGCCGCGTACTGCGCTGGCGCTCACTGCCCTACGCCGCCGCACCGGTCGGTGACCTGCGATTTCGAGCGCCGCAGCCGGTGCGGCCGTGGACCGGTGTGCGCGAGGCGACCACCTTCGGATTCGCCGCGATGCAGCACCGCACCGGTGCGCGGATCGGACCGCGCCGGTACCAGCCGACCAGTGAAGACGCCCTGACACTGAATGTCGTCGCGCCGATCGAACCGTCCGCGACGCCGCGGCCGGTCATGGTGTTCATTCACGGCGGCGGCTATCTGATCGGCACCTCGGCGCTTGGCCTGTACTCCGGTGCCCGGCTCGCGGTGCGCGGCGATGTGATCGTGGTGTCGTTGAATTACCGGCTCGGTGCGTTCGGATATGTCGATTTCGGTGAGTTCGGTACGCCCGAGCGGCCTTTCGAGGCCAATCTCGGGCTGCGCGATCAGGTCGCGGCGCTCGAGTGGGTGCAGCGCAATATCGCCGCATTCGGCGGTGATCCGAACAATGTCACCATTTTCGGCGAATCGGCGGGCGCACATTCGGTGCTATCGCTGCTGGCCACGCCCGTGGCCAAGGGGCTGTTCCAGCGCGGCATCGCGCAGAGCCCACCGGCCGATTGGGGTATGTCCGGCGAGGATGCGCGCGCCTTCGCCCGCCGGTGCGTCGAAGCGCTCGGCGCCACCCCCGATACCGCGGCCGAGGCGCTGATCACGGCCGGTGCCAACGATATTCGCCGCGCGGTCGACCAGATGAGCGGGAAAGTGCTGCGGGAGCGCCCCGGGCTGTTCCCGATCGCGCCGGTCGTCGACGGCGAATATCTGACACAGTCGCCGATCGACGCCATCACCAGCGGTGCCGCACACCAGGTTCCGCTGATCATCGGCACGAATCGCGATGAGGGCACACTATTCGCGAAATTCGCCGATGAACTGCCGACCACTCCGTCCCGCATGCACGCCCTGCTGACCCGCGCGGGCGGTGCCGAACTCGAATCCCGGGTGATCGCGGCCTATCCCGGTTATCCCGATGCGAAGATCGCCGTTCGCGCCGGTGGCGACTATGTCTTCTGGCGTCCCTCGGTCACCGTCGCGGCGGGCCACAGTCGCTACGCCCCGACCTATACCTACCGCTATGACTTCGCACCGCGCGCATTGCGGCTCGCCGGTATCGGCGCGACCCACGCAACGGACCTGATCCCGGTTTTCGGCGCCGCCGACTCCCCGTTCGGCCGCGCCATTACCGCAGCGGGCGGGCGGCGTGGACTGGTATCGGTCACCCATCAGTTCCAGGACAACTGGCTCGCCTTCGCCCGCACCGGCCGACCGCTGCCATCCTGGCCCGCCTATACCGAAGACCGACGCACCACATTGATCATCGACGACATCACCCGCCTGGAGAACGATCCGGATCGCGCCAAACGCATTGCCTGGCAGGGAATCCCGGTGCCGACGCTGATCTGACGCGCTACTTGAGCAGACGCGACATGCGGCGGTCCGCCAATACCTTCCCGCCGGTCTGGCAGGTCGGGCAGTACTGGAACGAGCGCTCGGCGTAGGAGACCTCGCGAACGGTGTCGCCGCAGACCGGGCACGGCAGGCCGGTGCGGGCGTGTACCCGCATGCCGGAACGCTTTTCCCCTTTGAGGCGTGCGGCGTCCTGGCCGACCGACCGCCCGACCGCGTCGGTGAGCACCGATCGCATGGCCTCGAACAGGGTCGAGATCGTTTCCGCCGACATGGTTTTGGTGTTGGCGAACGGGGAGATCTTCGCCGTGTGCAGAATTTCATCGGAGTAGGCATTGCCGATGCCCGCGATCAGCGACTGGTCCACGATGGCGGTCTTGATGCGTTGCGATGCGCCGTGCAGGATTTCGCCGAACTGGTCCTCGGTCACCTCTAGCGCGTCCGGGCCCAGGCGCGCGATACCGGGCACCTTTTTCGGATCGTCGACGATGTACACCGCCAGGCGCTTCTTGGTGCCCGCCTCGGTCAGGTCGAATGCGGGCGTCAGGCCTTCGGGGGTGAAGAAGTGCACCCGCAGCGCGAGCGGACTCTTGCCGCCCGGTTTGGGTGGTATCTGGCTCGGCTCATCGATCCACCGCAGCCACCCGCCGCGCGACAGATGCGTGATCAACCACAGCCCGTCGCACTCCATCCCGAGGAATTTGCCCCACCGGCCCGCACTTATCACATCGCGCCCGGACAGCGCATTCACCGGCGGATCGAAGGTCTTGACCGCACTCAATGCCGCCACATCGACCCGCCCGACCACGGCGCCGACCGCGTGCTCCCGCAGGAACTGCGCCAACGCCTCCACTTCCGGTAGCTCGGGCACGGGTGCCAGGCTACCCGGCCCCACCGACATCCGCGCAGTTCACGCGCACGTGGGGATCAAGATCAGGTGGAACTGGTGGCGGGACTTTCCCGGGCGATGCCGCCATAGATTCCACCTGATCTTGGTCGCTTGGGCGGCGGGAGGCCTACGCCGCGTCCGCTTGGACGAAATGGTGACTGTGGTGTTCGACCCACTCGCGGAACGGACGGGGTGGGGTTCCGGTGATCCGCTCGACGGTGGGATGGACGACCGAGGTGAACGCCTCGAGGGCGGTGGCGCGCAGGGCCATGATCGCGTCGGCCATTGCGTCCGGTACGCCGTGATCGATGATCGACTGCCGGGCGGCGGCGGGCTCGACCTCGACGTAGCGCAGGGGGCGGCCGAGTACGCCCGCGAGGATGGCGGTCTGCTCGCCGGGTGACAGTGGTTCCGGTCCGCTCAGCGTGTAGATCTCGCCCTCATGGCCGTCCGCGGTGAGTGCCTTCGCGGCGACCGCGGCGATATCGTGCGGGTCGACCACGGCGATGCGGCCCTGGCCGAACGGTGCGTAGACCGCACCCTGGTCGCGAATGGAATCGGCCCAGTGCAGGGCATTGGCCATGAATCCCAAGGGGCGCACCATGGTCCATGCGACCCCGCTGTCGCGGACCGCCTGTTCACCGGCGCGGTGCCAGGTGGGGATCGGATCGGTCGCGGTGTCGTCGCCGGTGCGACCGGATGACAGCTTGACCAGGTGACCGACCCCGGCGCGGGCTGCCGCGCGCGCGAGATTCCCGTCGTGGGTAGGGATTTCGGGTCCGCTGGACAGCAGGAAGACGCGATCGACACCGCGCATCGCATCGGCGAGACCATCCGGATCGCCCAGATCCGCGCGCACCACCTCGATACCGTCGGGCAGTCCGGCGGTATCGGGCCGCCGTGTGGTCGCCCGCACCGGCACACCCAGCGCGAGCAACCGGCCGACCAGCTCGCGGCCTACGGTCCCGGTCGCTCCGGTCACCAGAATCATCAACTTCTCCTTCGTCGATCGGCCGGGCCCGGCGAGCCCGTGACACGGTCCACCTTCGACAGAAGTGCCGAAACAAACCATCGACCGACAAGGATCAGTGGATACTTTCCATATTCCACGTGGATGTGAAAGATATTTCCATGCTCGATGATGTCGACCGCGGCCTGATCCACGCCCTGCACATCGACGGACGCGCGCCGTTCAACAAGATCGCGGCAGCCCTGCACGTCTCGACGCAAACCGTCACCCGCCGCTACCAACGCCTGCGCGCCACCGCCGGACTCCGCGTGGTCGGCCTCGCCGATCCGGGCCATGCCGGACACACCCAGTGGCTCGTCCGCCTGACCACGACCACGGCCACCGGCCAGCACCTCGCACATGCCCTGGCCCGACGCCCGGATACCTCCTGGGTCAAAATCACCTCGGGCGGCACGGAAATCCTGCTGGTGGTGCACATTCCGCGCGATGCCGCCGCGTCCCGCTCACTCCTGCTGCAGGACCTCCCCCGCGCCGCCGGCATCACCGCCGTCTCGGCCCATTACGTCCTGCACACCTACCTCGGCGGCCCGACCGCATGGCGCGGTCACACCGCCGCATTGGCCGAACACCAACGAAATCAACTGCGGCCGAACCGATCCGATCTCGCACCCGGCCGCGCCCTCGCCGACACCGACGCCGCACTGCTGGCGGCCCTGCAACAAGACGGTCGAGCCACCCTGGCCCGGCTCGCCGCCGCGACCGGTTGGTCCCAAGCCACCGTCACCCGACGACTCGCGGAGCTACAAGCGACCCAGGCGATCTTCTTCGATGTCGAATTCGATGACGCCCACTTCGGCGCCACCACCCAGGCGCTGCTGTGGATGTCGGTGGCGCCGGCGCACCTCGACCGGGTGGCGACCGCGCTGGCCGACCATGACGAACTGGCCTTCGTCGCCGCCACCACCGGCCCGACAAACCTTGTCGCACAAGCGATGTGCCCCGATCCCGAGGCACTGCACCACTACCTCGTCCACCGCCTCGGCGCGCTCGAAGCCATCCACGCCTTGGCGACCACACCCGTCCTCGTCACGGTGAAGGCCGCTGGCCGTCTCCCGCACCCGGACGCAGCAGGTAGACGTCCATGATCCAGCCCTTGTCCGCACGCAAACGCGTCCGGCGCTCGACGATCTCCTTTTCGACCGCGCGCAGCGGCCCCTCGATCAGCGTCTCGTCGGGCATGCCCAGATACGCACCCCACCAGATGTGCACATCGTCGCCGGGCACCTCGGTGAACGAACAGTCACCGTCCAGCATCACCACTGTCGAACCGCTGAGCCCGTCCTCGCGCAGACGGCGGCCGGTCGTGATGTGCACCGGTTCGCCGATGCGATGCAACACCATCCGATGCCGTGCGGCCAGCGCCTGCACGCTGGTGACGCCCGGAATCACCTCGTAGTCGAAGCGCTGCGCACCGCGATCCAGCACCCGTTCGATCATGCGCAGGGTGCTGTCGTACAGCGAGGGATCACCCCAGACGAGAATCCCGCCGACACCGTCGACCCGGGCGAAGGCGTCCTCGAGCAAGGCCGAGCGGCGATCGTGCCAATCCTCGACGACACCCTGGTAATCGGCGGGCGCGCGGTCGCGCGGCGGATCGGCGATCTCCACGATGCGGTAGGGGTGATCGAGGTGTTCGGCGAGGATCGCCGTGCGCACATTGACCAGTTCCCGCTTCTCGGCACCCTTTCCGATGACGAAGAACACCTCGACCTGCCGCATGGCCTTGATCGCCTGCACCGTCACCTGGTCCGGATCACCCGCACCGATGCCGATCACGTAAAGCTTGCGCATGGCCCGAGCTTGCCAGGTGTGGGGGTGAGTAAGCTCGCCAGGCGTGGCCAACAATGCTGATACCCAGTACGAGGATCTGCTCCGACTGGTCCTCGAATCCGGCACCGCGAAGGCGGATCGCACGGGCACCGGCACCCGCAGTGTCTTCGGCCATCAACTGCGCTATGACCTCGCCAAGGGCTTCCCGCTGATCACCACCAAAAAGGTGCATCTGAAGTCGATCGTCTACGAGCTGCTGTGGTTCCTGCGCGGCGATTCCAACGTGGCCTGGTTGCACGAGCACGGCGTCTCCATCTGGGATGAATGGGCCGACCGCAATGGTGAACTCGGCCCGGTCTACGGCGTGCAATGGCGGTCCTGGCCCACGCCGAACGGCACCCATATCGACCAGATCGCCGAGGTGCTGCACACCCTGCGCACCAATCCGGATTCCCGGCGCATCATCGTCTCGGCCTGGAATGTCGCCGAACTCGACAAGATGGCGCTGGCGCCGTGCCACGCGTTCTTCCAGTTCTATGTGGCCGACGGCAAGTTGTCCTGCCAGCTCTACCAGCGCAGCGCGGACCTGTTCCTGGGCGTGCCGTTCAATATCGCCAGCTACGCGCTGCTCACCCATATGGTGGCGCAGCAGACCGAGCTCGAGCCCGGCGATTTCATCTGGACCGGCGGCGACTGCCATATCTACGACAACCACGTCGAGCAGGTCACCGAGCAGCTGACCCGGGAGCCGTATCCATTCCCGACACTGAACCTGCGGCCCGCGCCGACACTGTTCGATTACGCCTATGAGGACGTGGAAGTGGTCGGCTACCAGCATCACCCGGCGATCAAGGCGCCGGTAGCGGTGTGACGGATCGCGTCATCGGCCTGATCTGGGCGCAGACCCCGGATGGGGTGATCGGCTTCGAGAACACCATTCCGTGGCGCGTGCCCGAGGATATGGCGAACTTCAAGGCCGTCACCTTGGGTCATCCGGTCATTATGGGTCGGCGTACCTGGGATTCCCTGCCGCCCCGATTCCGTCCGCTCGACGGCCGCCGCAATATTGTGGTGACCCGCCAGCCCGACTGGTCGGCGGCGGGCGCCGAACGCGCCGCCGCCCTTCCCGACGCATTGGCCAGCTGCGCACCCGATGACGTCTGGATCATCGGCGGTGGCGAAATCTACCGGGCCGCCATGGATTTCGCGACGGACCTGCTGGTCACCGAGGTGGACACGCACGTCGAGGGCGATGCCTACGCACCGGCCATCGGCCCCGAATGGCACGCCGACGACACTGCCCCGTGGTGCGAGTCGAAGTCCGGCCTGCGATTCCGGATCCGTCGCTACACCCGCACCTGAGCCGAGCAGCTGGCAAAGCGCCAGCATCGCTGCTTCGGGGCGACCCGACACCGTCCGATTACCGAATGACAGCAAATGCACCGCAAACCTGTCTGGCGGTCAAATCGGACACACGTCACCCGCCGGTCGGGCATACTCCTGGATATCAGCCCGTGTCACCAGCCCTGATCCGGCTGATTGCTTCTGCGAAAGGCGGTCCATGGACAAGAAATCGCTGACTGCGGTCGCACGCCAACAGCTCAAGTTGGCCGCTACCGCCACGAGCGGGCGCAGTTCGCAAACCATCTACGGCGGTCATGCCAATGCGCTGCGGCAGACCGTGGTCGGTCTCTCGGCGGGGCAGAGTCTGGCCGAACACGATAATGCGGGTGACGCCACGCTGCTGGTGCTCAGCGGCACACTGACCTTGATCAGCGGCACCAATGAGTGGAAGGGTTCGGCCGGAGACCTGCTGGTCGTGCCGAAGGCGCGACACAGCGTCAAGGCCGTCGACGATGTCGCATTCCTGCTGACAGTCGCCAAGTAGTAGCCGACAGGCCAGTACCGCCTGGCCGGTATGGCGGTGCCGGGCTCTAGTCTGGAGCCCATGGGTGCGCCGCAGTCGATCTTGGAACCGCTCACACCGGCCGCGGTCTTCCTCGTCGCCACGATCGACGAGGGCGGCGAAGCGGCGGTGCGAGACCTGCTCGCCGATCTCCCCGGATTGCGTCGATCGATCGGTTTTCGGGTGCCCGGCGCCGGACTGACCTGCGTCGCATCGATCGGCTCGGCCGCATGGGATCGTCTCTTCGGCGGGCCGCGGCCCGCCGAATTGCATGAACTCCCCGAATTCGTCGGCGCGGTGCACAGCGCCCCGACCACCCCGGGCGATCTGCTCTTTCACATCAAGGCCGAAACCCAGGACGCCTGTTTCGAATTGGCGATGACGATCGGTGACCGGCTCGACGGTGCGATCACCATCGTCGACCAGACCGTTGGGTTCCGCTATTTCGAGCAGCGCGATCTGCTCGGCTTCGTGGACGGCACCGAGAATCCGGAGGGTTCGGCGGCGGTCAGCGCGGCCGTCGTCGGCGACGAGGATCCGGACTTCGCGGGCGGCAGTTACGTCATCGTGCAGAAGTACCTGCACACCATGGCGCAGTGGCGGGCACTGTCGGTCGAGGAGCAGGAGCGGGTGATCGGGCGCACCAAGCTCGACGATTTCGAACTCTCCGATGCGGATAAGCCCGCGAATTCCCATGTCGCGGTGAACACCATCACCGATGCCGATGGCACCGAGCGGCAGATCGTGCGCGCCAATATGCCCTTCGGCAGCGTCAAGGACGGCGAATTCGGCACCTACTACATCGCCTACTCGGCGACGCCGAGCGTCACCGAAACCATGCTGTCGCGGATGTTCGTCGGCACGGAGGCGGCGGCCTACGACCGGATCCTCGACTTCTCCACAGCGGTGACCGGCACATTGTTCTTCGCGCCACCCGCGGACTTCTTCGACGACCTCCCCGCAGCGCCCGGAGCCAGCGCGGAAACGCGCGAGGAATCTTTGCCGCCCAACGGCGTTGGCACTATCGGTTCGCTAGGTATCGGCACCTTGAAAAGGAGCAGTCAGTCATGAACAACCTCCAGCGGGATCTCGCGCCGATCACCTCCGAGGCATGGCAGGCGATCGAACAGGAGGCGACGCGCACCTTCAAACGTCATATCGCCGGTCGCCGGGTGGTGGACCTGTCCGGACCGCACGGCACCGACTACTCGGCGGTGGGACTCGGCCGCACCACTGCGATCACCGCACCCGATGAGGGTGTGCAGGCCCGCCAGCGCGTGGTCGCGCCGCTGGTCGAACTGCGGGTGCCGTTCACGCTCTCGCGCGAGGAACTCGACGATGTCGAGCGCGGCGCCAAGGACACCGATCTGGACGCGGTGAAGGAGGCGGCACGGCGGATCGCCTTCGCCGAGGACCGGGCCATTTTCGAGGGCTATCAGGCGGCGAATATCACCGGTATCCGGGCGAGTTCGTCCAATGCCCCGATCAAACTGCCCAGCGATCCGCGGCTGGCGCCGGAGGCCGTCGCCCAGGCGCTGAGCGCGCTGCGGCTGGCGGGCGTCGATGGCCCGTACTCGGTGCTGTTGAGCGCGGATCTGTACACGGCGGTCAGTGAGACCTCCGATCACGGCCATCCGATTCGCACCCATATCGAACGCCTCATTCCGGAGGGCGAGATCATCTGGGCACCGGCCATCGACGGCGCCTTCGTGCTGACCACCCGCGGCGGCGACTTCGACCTGCAACTGGGCCAGGACCTGTCGATCGGCTACCTCGCCCATGACGGGCAATCGGTACAGCTCTACTTCCAGGAGAGCATGCAGTTCCTGGTCTACACCGGGGAAGCCGCAGTGGCGCTGGAGGCCTGAGTACGCCGACCCGCCCGCATCGGGAAGCCGCCGGTCATCCGTACCGGCTAGGTTGAGTGCGGGTAAAGCAGGAGGTCGAGATGACGATGGTGCGCGCGGGCGTGGTGCCGACCCGGCGGGCAATGCTGTACGGGATACTCGGGATCGCGGCCACCATGCTGGTCTGCAGTACGATCGTCGCCGGTTTCGGGCCGAACCGGGTCTTCACCGGATTGCTGGCCGGTGCGGTGGCCGGCATCGCGCTGCTGGTCGCTTTGTTCGGCAGGGACGTCGTCGTGCTCACCGAGGGGGCGATCTACCGCCGCACCCCATGGCGGGAATCCAGTATCGACTGGGAGCGGGTGGTGGCCGGGCGGTTCACCCTCGACGAGCGGGCCCGCTGGTCGCTGGCGCTGGATCTGACCGGCGGCGACGAGCGCCACGGCGAACTCGTACTGCTGTCCATCCCGCCGGTGCGGCGGCCCGTCGCCGGCGCGTACGACATGCGCAAGCGCGAGCAGGTCACCGAGATTCGGACGATGCTGCGGCACAAGCGCGTGCCAGTGATGGTGCTCCCGGAAATCGCCGGTGCGCTGCAACAACATTGGCAGATCGCACCGCCGACGCACTGACCGAAGGCGGTCGCGCACACCGAGACAGGGCGCGCCGGGGTCGTATACCTTGGCAGATGTGTCGATGATGAAGGGCGCCAATGTCGTGGTGCCGATGTCTTCAGTCCGCGTCGAGCTGGGGTGGCAGTCAGGTCAAGGGGTTCCGGATGCGGATGCCTCGGCCCTACTGCTCGTTTCCGGGAAGGTGCGCTCGGACAACGACTTCGTCTTCTACAACCAGCCGAATCATCCGTCCGGCGCGGTACGGCACGAGGGTAAGCGGCAGGGGCCGACCGTAACCGATACGCTGGCGGTGAATCTGGCGCAGGTCGAACCGCAGATCGACACGATCGTGATCGCGGCTTCCGCGGATGGCGGCACCTTCGGGCAGTTCCATGGGCTGTATGTGCGGGTGTTCGATGCGGTGAGCGGTGCGGAGGCCGCGCGGTTCGACAGTCCGGGTGCCAGTTCCGAGACCGCATTCGTGCTCGGGGAGTTGTATCGGCGGCAGGGTGCGTGGAAGTTCCGGGCGGTCGGGCAGGGGTATGCGACCGGGTTGGCCGGGCTGGCTACCGATTTCGGGATTTCGGTTGATGACGCGGGCGCCGGGCAGCAGTCGAGTGCGCCGTCGTATGCCCCGCCGCAGCAGCCGAGCACGCCACCACCAGCACCGCAGCACACGCCGACGCCGCAACCGTCAGTCACGCCACCGCCTGCGCCGCAACAGCCATACACGCCACCACCCGGGCCGCAACAGCCATACACGCCACCACCAGCACCGCAACAGCCATACACGCCACCACCCGGGCCGCAACAGCCATACACGCCACCACCAGCACCGCAACAGCAGTACGTGCCACCGCCAGCACCGCAGCAGTCGTATGTGCCACCGGCTACTCCGCATGCCACGCCTGTGCAGCAGCAGTACGCGGCACCGCCGCCTTATCCGCCTGCGGCTCCGCCCGGATTCCCGCCGAATCCGGTATCCCAGCCGTACCCGGCAAACCCGACACCACAGCCTTATCCGCCGACGTCGCAGCCATACGCACCCAACCCGGCGTCGCAGCCATCCGTGCCGCCGACGACGCCCGACCAATTCACCCCGCCGCCTGCGGGTTCCGCTTCGACGGGCGCGCCGGTCAACCTCGGCAAGGTGTCGCTGACGAAGGAATCGCCGACGGTTTCGCTGACCGAACACGGCGCGACCGCGGGCACCATGCGGGTCAACCTGAATTGGACCATCGCGCACACCGGCGGCGGCGGTCTGTTCGGCCGCAAGCGCGCCAGCAGCCTCGATCTCGATCTCTGCTGCTTTTTCGAATTGGCCGACGGCAGAATCGGATCGGTCCGCGCACTCGACCGTTCCTTCGGCGCACTGGATCGCCCGCCGTTCATCCGACTCGACCAGGACGACCGGACCGGCGGCAGCGCGACCGGTGAGAACCTGGACATCAATCTCGACTACACCGCACAGTTCCGCCGGATTCTGGTCTTCGCCTCGATCTATGAGGGCGCGAACAACTTCCAAGGCGTGCAGTCGACCGCCACGCTGTACCCGCGCAATTCGCCGCCGATCGAGCTGATCATCAGCGGCTGCAACGACGATTCCCGCGATGTGATCCTCGCGCATATCGAGAATGTCAATGGTGAATTGATCGTTCGCCGCGACGGCACCTTCATCCGGCCGCCCGCGGGTCGTCCCGGCGGCGGCGTCCGCGAGATCGCCCGAATCTACAACTGGGGCTTCGAGTTCAAGGCAACCCGAGGCAAAGACTAGTGCCGCGTCCAGATAGCCCCGGCCCTATCCAGCCCTGGGTCCAGGTCTGTCGAACGTAGTCGCATGGTGGTCACCAAGGCGTATTCGACCGCAGTATGACTACGCTCGGCGAGCAGTCGGAGTGGGTGGGCGTGGATGGCAAGTCCTGGCCCGCGGGAGGTTCAGGCCGCCAAGTGCTGGAGGAGTTCGTGCGCGTCGGCGCGAAGTCGGTCCAGATCGCCGGACCAGCCGAGCATTCGCATGACCGCATCGGGAATGGCGCGCTCCGCCTGCCCGGGCGCGCTGCCTGCGTCCGAGCGGATATTGATCACCGTCTCGACGAGCCGGAACGGCAGGCCCTCGGCCCCGGGCACACCCGCTTCGGCACTGACCGCCGCCGCCAAAGTCTCGTAGTGCCCGCGTAATTCGTCACGGCGCAGCCGGAAGGCCGCGAAACGTTCGGTGCGCAACTCCGGTAGCAGATATAGCGCACCAAGGTTCCAGTGCGCCGCGCATAGCTGGCTCACATCGAACCAGGCGAGCGCGTACAGCCTGGTGTGCGCGGGTTCGTCCACCTCGCGTAGGCGTTCGGCGAGTTCCAGTGGACCCGCGATGGTTTCGGCGAGCAGTGTGTCGAGGATGTCGTCCTTGGCGGCGAAGTGGTGGTAGAGCGAGGCCTGCCGGATTCCGACCGCATCCGCGACCGCGCGGGTGGAGGTATTGGCATAGCCCTTGGTGGTGAAGAGCTCTCCGGCGGCGTCGAGGATCTCGTCGCGCGGTGTCCGACCGCGACGGGGCCGCTGGTCGAGACGGGGACGGCCGGGACCGAGATTGGGCACGACCCATTCTGGCATCGCGTCCGGTACGGCCATTCGCCGCCATAGCGTTCAGACCGGTCTGGTCGTTCCAAGCCGATCGCCGAGGTGTGAGGTTTCTGTCATTCGATAGAAATCCGCGCAACGCAGAAGTTACCGGCGTTCCCGGAAGCGATACACGGGGGACACCGAAAGCGCGATCGCGAACGCAAAACTGTCATTCGATAGGTATTGGCCGCTCGTGAAGGAACCCCCATGGCCACCACAGTCGATTCAGTCGCCCCCGTCCTCCCAACCCCCGACATCAGCCGGGACAATGCCGACCTCGCAGGCTTCGGCTATCAACCGGTACTGCACCGCAAACTCGGCCGTTACGCATCGTTCGCGGCCGGATTCTCCTTCGTCTCCATCCTCACCACCATCTTCCAGTTCTTCGGCTTCGGCTATTCGTTCGGTGGTGCGGCCTTCTTCTGGACCTGGCCGATCGTATTCGCCGGACAATTCCTCGTCGCACTGAACTTCGCCGAACTGGCAGCGCGCTATCCGATCTCGGGCTGTATCTACCAGTGGTCGCGGCGGCTCGGCGGGGAGGTCGTCGGCTGGTTCGCCGGGTGGATGATGGTCATCGCGCAGATCGTCACGGCCGCGGCGGCGGCGATCGCACTGCAGGTGGTGCTGCCCTCGATCTGGAGCGGATTCCAGATCGTCGGCGACGATTCCGCGCTCACCTCGACCTCCGGCGCGACCAATGCGGTGCTGCTCGGCAGCATCCTGCTGGTGATCACCACGCTGATCAATGTGATCGGCATCGACCTGATGGCCCGGATCAATTCGATCGGGGTCACCGTGGAGATCGTCGGTGTACTGGCGATCATCGCGCTGTTCTTCACCCACACCGAACGCGGGGCGAGTGTGGTGCTGCACACCGATCAGGCCGCGCCGGGGCCGTATTGGGCGGCCTTTCTCGTTTCGGGTCTGATGGCCGCCTATGTGATGGTCGGATTCGATTCCGCCGGTGAACTTTCCGAGGAGACCAAGAATCCGCGCCGGGTCGCCCCGCGCACCATCCTGACCGCGCTCTCGGTTTCCGCGCTCGGTGGCGGACTGCTGCTGCTCGGGGCACTGATGGCCGCGCCGAGCCTGGACGACGGTGCGCTGTCCACCGAGGGGCTGGCCTATGTGCTGACCGCGAAGCTCGACAGCACCCCCGGCAACGTCCTGCTCGGCTGCGTCGCGGTGGCGATCACGGTGTGCACCTTGGCAATTCAGACGGCGGGCTCGCGCCTGATGTTCTCGATGGCGCGCGATGGCAAGTTGCCGTTCGCCCGTCACCTGGCCGCCGTGCACCCACGTTTCGGTACTCCGGTGCTGCCCTCGGTGATCATCGGCGTGCTCGGCATCGGCCTGCTCGTGCTCAATCTCGGCAATGCCGCCATCTTCGCCACCCTGGCCAGCGTGTGCATCGTGACGCTCTATCTGGCGTATCTGCTGGTCACGGTGCCGCTGCTGGTGCGGCGGAGTCGGGGCTGGGACAGCGATTCCGCACTGTTCAGCCTGGGCCGCTTCGGCATTCCGATCAATGCACTCGCGGTGGTGTGGGGCATCGCGATGGCGGTGAACCTGGCCTGGCCGCGCGCCGAGGTCTACACGCCCAATGGCGGCGGATGGTGGATGCTCTGGGCCGCACCACTTTTCGTGCTGGTGGTGATCGCCGTCGGTGTTGTCGTGCACCGCGTTGTCAATGCCGGGCCGAAGACCGAGAGCCTCGAGCCAGCCGCTCAACCTGCCTGACCGATCGGTGCGCGGTGGTGGGCCGAATACCTACCGCCGCGCACCATCCCGACCGAGTAACGCACCTCGCGCACCATCCCCAACCGAGTGACACACCCCCCGCACCATCCCCAACCGAGTGACACACCCCCCGCACCATCCCCAACCGAGT
>NZ_JBEXLC010000046.1:0-59193 GCF_040609795.1 Nocardia sp. NPDC004604 | reverse complement strand
CCAGCTCGGCCAGCGGGTCCTGCAGGCGGCGCGCGATCGATACCGCGCCGCGCAGCGAGACATCCATATCGGGTAGTTCCTGCGAGGCGTAGGCCGATGCGGAGTACACCGACGCGCCCGCCTCGGACACCACGATCTTCGTCGGCTTGTTCTCCGGAATGCGCGAGATCAGTTCGGCGGCAAGGGCATCGGTCTCGCGCGAGGCAGTGCCATTGCCGATGGCGATGAGCTCGACGCCGAACCGGGCCACCAGCGCACCGAGTACGGCAAGGGACTTTTCGGTCTGTCCCTGCGGCTTGTGCGGGTAGATGACCTCGGTGGCGACGACCTTGCCGGTCGCATCGACGACCGCGACCTTCACGCCGGTGCGGTAACCCGGATCCAGCCCCATGGTGGCGCGGGTGCCCGCGGGTGCGGCGAGCAGCAGATCGCGCAGGTTCGCGGCGAACACATCGACGGCGTCCTTCTCGGCCGCCTGACGCAGCCGCATGCGGGTGTCGATGCCAAGGCTCACTTGAAGTTTCGTGCGCCATGCCCAGCGCACCGTGTCCAGCAGCCAGTTGTCGGCGGCCCGGCCGCGATCGGCGATATCGAACTTCACCGCGATTCGGCCCTCGTAGATCGACCGCTCACCAGGCTCGAGTTCCTCGGTATCCGGTTCGAGCTGCAGTTGCAGGATCTCTTCCTTCTCGCCGCGCAGCAGCGCGAGGATCCGGTGCGAGGGCAGCTTGCTGAACGGCTCGCTGAACTCGAAGTAGTCGGCGAACTTCGCGCCCGCCTCCTCCTTGCCCGCGCGCACGCTCGAGCTGACCTGACCGCGGTTCCACATCAGCTCGCGCAGTTCGCCGACCAGGTCGGCATCCTCGGCGAAACGCTCGACCAGGATGGCACGGGCGCCGTCGAGCTGCTCGGCGGTGTACTGCGCCGGATCGGTGGCCGGATCGCCGATCAGCGCGTCGGCGACCGGCTCGTGACCGGCCTCGCGGGCGATCTGCGCCTTGGTGCGCCGCTTCGGCTTGTACGGCAGGTAGATGTCCTCGAGACGGGCCTTGGTCTCGGCCATCATCAACTGCCCGAGCAGTGCGTCATCGAGTTTGCCCTGGCCCTTGATGGATTCGATGATGGCGCCGCGGCGCTCGTCGAGTTCGCGCAGATAGCTCAGGCGCTCGTCGAGCTGACGGAGCTGGGCATCATCGAGGCCGCCGGTGACCTCTTTTCGATATCGCGCGATGAAGGGCACGGTCGAACCAGCATCCAGCAGCTCGACGGCGGCGCGGACCTGACTCTCGCGCACGCCGAGCTCCTCGGCGATGCGCTGGCCCACGCTGGCCAGCGCTCTGGTCGCGGCCGGTGCGGCGGCGGTCGTGTCGGTGTTCGTCGCTGAACTGGCGATCTCGGGCGCTGTCGTCACGCCCGAGACACTACCGTTGTCACCCGACAAACGGCCCACGCCCAGGTAAACCGGTACGGGCATGCCCGAATTGCGCGGTGTCACCGTCGGTCGGGCAGGTCCGGTATGGCCTTGGACAGCTCGCGCCGCCCCGGGCCTTTTGCCGGTCGTGAGGTGCTCGAACAGTGTGGTCGCAGGCCGACAGTCGAGCAGTTGGCGGAGTTTTGGACGTCCCCGGCGAGTCACCCGAGTACGCGCGAAATCAGCGGTCGCTCGGTCTGCGCGCATCCGAAGAGGCGAGCATTGCCGCAGCCAGCTCACGCATTTCAGCCTTACGGATCTTGCCCGTGACAGTCATCGGGAACTCCTCCACGACGTGCACATAGCGCGGGATCTTGAAGTGCGCGAGCTTGCCGGTGCAGAACGCGCGGACCGCGTCGGCGTCCAATGGTGTTGTGCCGTCCTTCATTCGGATCCAGACCATCAGCTCTTCGCCGTATTTCGGGTCGGGGACGCCGACCACCTGAGCGTCGAGGATGTCCGGATGGGTGTAGAGGAACTCCTCGATCTCGCGCGGGTAGATATTCTCGCCGCCGCGGATCACCATGTCCTTGATCCGCCCGGTAATGGCCAGGTATCCGTCGTCGTCCATGACGCCGATATCGCCGGTATGCATCCAGCGGGCGGCGTCGATGGCCTCGGCGGTCTTCTCCGGTTCGGACCAGTAGCCGAGCATCACCGAATAGCCGCGGGTGCACAGTTCGCCGGGTACACCGCGCGGCACCGTCAAACCTGTTGCGGGGTCGATGATTTTGACCTCCAGATGCGGTCCGACCCGGCCGACGGTCGCGGTGCGGCGGTCGATGCTGTCATCGCGGCGGGTCTGCGTCGAAACCGGGGAGGTTTCGGTCATGCCGTAACAGATGCACACCTCGCTCATCCCCATGCGATCGATCACGCGCTTCATGACCTCGACCGGGCAGGGTGATCCGGCCATGATGCCGGTGCGCAGACCGGACAGGTCGACATCGGTGCCCGAATCCAGTTCCGTGAGCATCGCGATGAACATGGTCGGCACACCGTAGAGCGAGGAGCACCGCTCCGCCGCGACCGCGTCCAAGGTCGCGACCGGATCGAACGAGGGTGCCGGAATCACCACGGCCGCACCATGACTGGTGCTGGCCAGGTTGCCCATGACCATCCCGAAGCAGTGATAGAACGGCACCGGCACACAGATCCGGTCCTGTTCGGTGTAGCCGCAGAGTTCGCCGACGAAGTAGCCGTTGTTGAGGATGTTGTGGTGACTGAGCGTCGCCCCCTTGGGGAAGCCTGTTGTGCCGGAGGTGTATTGGATATTGATGGGGTCGTCCATGGACAGTGTCGCGGCGATCGCCGCAAGTCGCTCGGCATCAATATCGGTCCGCGCCACCGCATCCCATTCGGGAGTGCCGAGCACCAGCACCTGCTCCAGACCCGGGCATGCCGGGCGGACCTGCTCGATCATGGCAACATAGTTGGAGGTCTTGAACTCCGGCGCGGCGATCAGCAGACGCACTCCGGCCTGGCGCAGTACATATTCCAGTTCGCTGGTGCGGTAGGCCGGGTTGATATTGACCAGGATCGCACCGAGTTTCGCGGTGGCGTACTGGGTGAGGAACCACTCCGCGCAATTCGGCGCCCAGATGCCCACACGGTCGCCCTTGCCGATGCCACGCGCCGAAAGCCCGGTCGCGAGTGCGTCGATCGCGGCCGCGAGTTCGCGATAGGTCCAGCGACGACCGGTTGGACAGTCCACCAGCGCTTCCCGGTCTGCATAGGCGGCGGCCATGCGATCGAAGTCGTCGCCGATAGTGTCGCCGAGCAGCGGAGTTTCCGCGGTGCCGGAGGCGTAACTCGGGAGAGCGGACATCACCGAACCCCCTGCTGCCGCAGGATGAACCGCTGCACCTTGCCACTGGGCGTCTTGGGCAGTGCGTCCACGAAATGCACCTTGCGCGGATAGGCGTGCGCGGCAAATTTTCGTTTCACCAGGGCCTGCAATTCGGCCTCGAGTTCGGCGTTGCCCTCGAATCCGTTGCGCAGCACCACGAATGCCTCCAGCACCTCGCCGCGCAGTTCATCGGGCATGCCGACCACGGCGGCCTCGACCACCCGCTCGTCCAGTACCAATACGCTCTCGACCTCGAACGGGCCGATGCGGTATCCGGCCATGATGATGACATCGTCGTCGCGGGCCGAGAAGTGGAAGAAGCCATCCGCATCCTGTGATCCGGCATCACCGGTCAGATACCAGCGGCCGTCGGCGGTGTAGCGCTGCGCGGTGCGTTCCGGAGCGTCGAGATAGCCGAGGAACCACAGCAGGGGGCTGCGTTCGGTATCGATGGCGACCCGGCCCAACTCGCCGATCGGCGCTTCGACATCGGCAACGTCGGCGAGCACCGCACAATGCCAACCCGGCATCGTTCGCCCCATCGAGCCCTCTGGCGCGTCCACCCGCAGCGCATCGTGCCAGGAATTGCAGATGAGCATGCCGTGTTCGGTCTGCCCATAGTGGTCGCGAACCGCGCCGCCGAGGGTATCGATCGACCAGGTCACCACATCCGGGGTCAGTGGTTCGCCCGCCGATGAGGCCCGCCGCAGCTGGAGACCGGATGGGGCAGCGGCGCTATCGGCGCGCAAGGCGCGGTAGACCGTCGGCGCGGCGGTGAAATTGGTGACGCCGAACCGTTCGAGTACCTGCCAGGTCAGCGGTGCGGAAAATGCGGCGTGCAGCAGCAGACTGCGGATACCGGAGGCCAGCGGGCTCAGGATCGCCCAGTACAGGCCGTACGCCCAACCCGGGTCGGCGGCGTTCCAGTAGACGTCGTCGGCGCGGACGTCGAGCGAGAACTCCTGGTACGCATGGAATGCCGCGAGCGCACGCACCGGAATCGGCACGCCCTTCGGAGTGCCCGTTGTGCCGCTGGTGAACAGCTGAACCAGCAGCCCATCGCCACCGACGGTTGCGGCAGCGGCTCGCGGGTCGTCAGCGGAATGCTGCGCGAGCAAATCCGCGAACCTCAGCGGTGTCGCCGCCCGTACCTCGGCGTCGCGGCCCGCAATAGGCGCCTGCTCCTCGGCGACATGCCCCGGGACTGTCGCAGTGGCATCCTCGGCAGCCGAACTCGCTATCGGCTTTTCGGCCGAGTCCTGGGCTGCGACGGTCGCTGATGTCCGACCGTCCCCCGCGATGATGACCCGCCACGTCGGCTCGGCCGGGATGTCGTCACCGGGGACGAGCTTGCTCGCCTGATCCGCGTCCGCGATGACGAGCGCGGCACGGCTGGCCTCGAGGCGGAAGGCGATGGCAGGCGGGGCGAAGGCGGTGAACAGCGGAACGTGCACCGCGCCGCGGCGCCAGATGCCGAGCAGCGCCACCACCAGATCCGCGGACTTCGACATCAGTGTGGCGACCCGGTCACCCGGTTCAATGCCGAGGTCGGCGAGGGCGGCGGCAAAACGCTGAGAGCGTTCGCGCAGCTCACCGTAGGTGAGGTCCGTTGCGGTCAGATCGGGGTCGACGATGGTGAACGCGACCCGGTCGGCGGGATGCCGGTCGCACAGCAGATCCGCCGCGCTGGCGTCGGGTCCGTCGTAGGTCTCCAGTAACTGGCGCACGCGCGCGCTCAGGTCCGCAGTCATCTCGCCTCTCCTCATCGGTGATCCAGGCCACCTCGATGTCCAATAGGATGTGGGTCACATCACGTCCGGCACTACCCCCGAAAAGGGGTGAGTCTTTTGACCCACACCAACGCTCTGCTGCGCCCGCGCGACGGTGACGCGCTGCGCTCCGAGATCCGCTGGGTGGCGACCAAGGCGGGCGTGCCGGTGGTATTCGGCGGCGAGGTGCACGATGACGCATTGCTGCTCACCGAATTCGTCGGCACCGTTACCAACGGTCTGCGTGGACTCACCGTGCTGCGCACCTCCGGACTCGGCGGCCGGGTCATGGATATGCGTCGCCCGGCCTCGGTCGCCGACTACCGCAATGCCTCCTCGATCACCCACCACTACGACGGCCCGGTCTTCGGTGAACGCATCCGATCGGTCGTCGCGGTCCCCGTGGTGGTCGACAACCGCTCGCGCGCGGTGCTCTACGCCGCCAACCGCGGCGGCACACCGCTCGGCGACCGCACCGCTGATCTGGTCGTCGAGGCCAGCCGCCGCCTGGCCACCGAGATCACCATCCGCGACGAGGTCGACCGCCGCCTGCGCCTGTTGGAGATGACGACCCCCGCGCCCGATACCGCACCCGCCATCGCCGAGGAACTCCGCGATATCAGCGCCGAACTCCGCGGCGCGGCGCGCTCGGCCGCGGATGAGCAGCTCCGCGAACGCCTGCACTCGATCTGCGAACGCCTCACCCGGGTCCTGGTCGGCGACCCGCCGCCGGACGCCCCACGCCTATCCCGCCGCGAACTCGATGTGCTCTCCCAGATCGCCCTCGGCTGCACCAATCAGGAAGCCGCCCAACGCCTTTCCCTCGGCACCGAGACGGTGAAGAGCTATCTGCGCAACGCGATGACCAAACTCGACGCACACTCGCGCCACGAGGCCGTGGTCACCGCCCGCCGCCACGGTTTGCTGCCCTGACGGGGCTTTCGGCGCGCACAACATCACGGCGTGAAATTCTCGGGGTGGAAATCGATTGACATCGGCACGCGCGCACCGCTTATCGCGCGGTTGCGTGCCGGGCTCGCGGCCGGGCCGATGGCGGCATCGCTGCGTGCGGGTCCGATACGCCGGAACACCACGGGCCGACCTCGTCGGACACTCCGGCGGTGAACCTGTCGGGAATCGAGCCGTCGGATATTGGGCCGCATGACGCGGTCGGCATCACGGCAACGATCACCGATGACCGATTGACCGGTATCGACCCACCTTCCGGCAAACAGAAGTGGGTGGCAACGGCCCAGCCTGCGGCCCAACAGCAAGCCCATCTCGACGCTGGACAAGGGCCGTGGGCTATTGGTCGGTTGGCAGGGCGAATTCGGCTCGATGCTCGTCGATTTCCAGAGCACCCTGCTGAAGTCGGCACCGTGGGGCGCACTGATCCCCGGCAAGAACGGCACCTTCGCCATCATCCCGACGGCGTGGCCGCCGCAATGCGACGTGGTCAGCGTCCGCCGGTGCAAAACCCTTCGGGGGTGTACTGGCAGGGACGCTCGTCGCGTCCTTTGTACTGTCCATGGTTGCTGCTGAGGGCGCGCTGCCCCTCGCGACCGGAGTCCCGATCATGCGTATCTCGATCCGCGGCCACTCTGACTACGACGAGTTCTGGCGTACCAAGATCACATACGACCAGCACCGCGCCACCGATGAGAGTTGAGGCCATCACTCGACGCACCGTCCCGAGCCCAGCTGCTGTCCGCACAGTCACCTACCCGTCAGTCAATGTACCGTTAGTTAACGATATATTCATCGACGGGTTGATATCTGTTCATTCGGGTGCGACACGCGGATGAGCGCCGCGGCGAAGCTCAGCCGTCGTCCTGGTCTGCGAGCAGATCCGGACGCCGTTCGCGGGTCCGAGCCAGCGACTGTTCACGTCGCCATGCGGCGACCTTGGCGTGATCTCCGGACAGCAGGATCGGCGGAACATCCAGACCGCGCCAGGAGACCGGGCGGGTGTAGCTGGGACCTTCGAGCAGTCCATCGGAGAACGAATCCTCTTGGTGGGATTGCTGATTGCCGAGCACGCCGGGGAGCAGGCGGACCACCGCCTCGGCCATGACCAGGACCGCGGCCTCACCACCGATGAGGACATAGTCGCCGATGCTGACCTCCTCGACGCGAACCCGGCGGGCGGCATCGTCGAAGACGCGTTGATCGATGCCTTCGTAACGGCCGCAGGCAAATACGAGGTGTTCCTCGCTCGCCCAGCGTTGGGCGGTGGCCTGGGTAAAGGGCACACCGGCGGGCGTGGGCACCACGAGCAGCGCGTCGGCGGGGCATACCTCGTCGAGGGCGTCGCCCCAGACGGTCGGCTTCATGACCATGCCCGGCCCGCCGCCGTATGGCGAGTCGTCCACGGATTTGTGCACGTCATGGGTCCAGCGACGCAGATCGTGCACGTCGAGCGAGATAAGCCCCTTGTCGATCGCCTTGCCCAGCAACGCCGTTCGCAGCGGCTCCAGATACTCCGGAAAAATCGTGACGACATCGAGTTTCATGCTGCCCCCTGCTTCTGGCGGGAGATACCTATTGATCGCACCCATCGATGCGGGCGCACGCCGCTACTCGGGATCGAGCAGGCCTTCGGGCGGATCGATGACGACGAGGTGATCGGTCAGCGAGACGGTCGGCACGATGGCCGTGACGAACGGAATCAGAATCTCCCGGCCGTCGTCCGCGGCACGCACCGAAAGCAGTTCACCCGCGGCCGAATGCAGTACCTCGGTGACCTCGCCGACGACGGTGCCATCGGTGAGCTGGACGGTCAGGCCCTCCAACTCGTGGTCGTAATACTCGTCCGGATCCTCCGACGGCGGCAGATCCGCACTGTCCACGACGAACAGCGTGCCACGCAGCGCATCGGCGGCGGTGCGATCGGAGACCCCGACCAGCTGCACGAGAAGTCGGCCCGAATGCTCTCGGGCCGACTCCACGGTGAACTCACGCACTTCGTTGGACCGCGCCGCCCGACCGCGCAGCCGCACACCGGGTGCGAAGCGCGCGTCAGGATCATCGGTGCGTACCTCGACGACCAGTTCGCCGCGCACACCGTGCGATTTGGCGACCCGGCCTACGACGAGTTCCATCTAGGCGTCGGTATCGACCACGTCGACCCGGATGCCCCGGCCGCCGATACCGGCAACGAGGGTGCGCAGCGCGGTCGCGGTACGACCGCCGCGACCGATCACCTTGCCCAGGTCCTCGGGATTGACGTGCACCTCGACGGTGCGTCCCCGGCGGCCGGTGATCAGCTCGACGCGGACGTCATCCGGATTGGCGACAATGCCGCGAACCAGGTGTTCAACGGCATCGGCCACGACAGCGGACATTACTCGGCAGCCTCGGTCTCGGCGGCCTCGTCCTTCTTGGCGGCCTTCTTCTTGGGGGTGACGGCCTCGGCGACCGGCTCGTTATCGGCGGCGGCCAGCGCGGCGTTGAACAGGTCCAGCTTGGACGTCTTCGGAGCCTTCACCTTCAGGGTGCCCTCGGCGCCCGGCAGGCCCTTGAACTTCTGCCAGTCGCCGGTGATCTCCAGCAGGCGCTGCACGGCCTCGGTCGGCTGCGCGCCGACACCCAGCCAGTACTGCACGCGCTCGGAGTTGATCTCGATCAGCGACGGCTCTTCCTTCGGGTGGTACTTGCCGACGTTCTCGATGGCGCGGCCGTCACGACGGGTGCGGGCGTCGGCGATGACCACGCGGTACTGCGGGTTCCGGATCTTGCCGAGGCGGGTGAGCTTGATGCGAACAGCCATGTGCTGATCTGCCTTTCAGTGGTTGGTCACGGCACAATTCAGCGACCCGCACGGTCTGCGAGCCCGGTTTTGCGCTTGGAGTGTGTGACCGCCGCGCGGTACGTAACCGGAGACGGGCTGACACTTGTCCAGGAGGACGGTGGTCCATTCTGCCAGACCGGCCACCCTCCCCTGAAATCGCGATGTCAGGAAGCGATCGGCCCGGCGAGATTGCCCCGAGGCCGCCGCTCGACTCGGCGGCGACGCGGCCCTGGAATTGATCGCGCCCGGCCTGGTGCGGGCCATTGTCGACAGCATCCGCATTGTCGTCAGCGGTATCGCGCACCTGTCCAGTCGACGGCCGAGCCCCACCGCGCGCAGTTGCGGGCGGCCACGCCTCAGCGCAGGTCCGCAGTGTTCACGGTGACCGAAACGGGTCCTGGAGCAACGACCGCTTCGCCCGCCGCAGCGTATACCTCCTGACGGTATCCGCTCTCACCGAGCCGATAGCCCCAGAAGCGCGCTGGCTGGTCCTCGGGCAGTTCCACAATCCACAGGTAAGGGACCCGCGCGGCCGCGTATGCGGCGATCTTCGTGTCGCGTTCCTCGCGGCTATTGCCGGGAGACCACACCTCCACGGCAAGCACCAAGTCCTCCGGCGCGAAGCTGGTGTGGTTGATGTCGACATTCACCACAGCGATATCTGGAATGACACCGGTGCGGAAGGCCGTACTGATCCGTACGGCTACTGCAGGCAGAACATGCAAATCCGTCCGCCCCGCAGTCCGCAACGCATCGCGCAGCAGAATCGCCAACTCCAACGACGCATACTGATGCGGACCGCCGGGCGCCGGCGTCATGTAGAGGTACCCCAGGATGAGTTCGAGTCGAGATCCATCGGACGGCTGCACTTCAGCCAGCCAGTCTTCCACAGTCGTTGGCCCCAAGGGATGAATCATCGCAACCTCGGCGCTCATCGTCATATCCCGTCCGATCTCCGTCGCATGAGACCACCAATACGAGCATCACCATGCAACTTCGTGTGGTCCACTGTAACCCGGCCACCATCACCACTGGCGATATCGCAGCCCCGGCCGATCAGTGTGGCACTCGCTGATTCACGGGCTGGGCGCAGTGGCGGCGACTGCTTTCATGAACCCGCGTCGACAGCCGACGGTGGCGGACACCGGTCCGAGTGCCCGAGCTCGAGCAGCATCCGCGGGATCCCGCTGAGTCCAGACCCGGCCTCTCGGGCCGAGACCGCCCTAGCGAACCAGTGGCGCGAGCGTGCGTCCCGCGAGATCGACAGCGCCGGGTTCGTGACCGGTGGTCACCAGATTGACGATGAGGCCCTGGACTCCACTGTCGAGCACCCGGGTCTGCAGTTGCTCGGCGACTTCGGCGGGGGTGCCGACGAATTGGCGGTCGGCGATGGTCTGCTTGCGTTCGTTCTCGGAGAGGGTGGACAGGTCGACGCCGATGCCGCGCAGCATATCCTGCTGTTGTTTGCGCACACGGTCGCCGTCTTCATCGATCATCAGGAAGCAGAGGAAGCTGACTTCCAAAGTCGCCGGGTCGCGACCGATTTCGGCGCAACGCTGGTGCAGCGCCGCCATCTTGCGCGGGAGTTCGGAGGCGTTGGCGACGATATTGATGTGATCGGCGAAGCGGGCCGCAAGCGCGAAGGTCTTCTTCTCGCCGCCGCCACCGAGCAGGATCGGCAGATCGTTGCGCAGCCGGGGCTCGTTCATGGCGTTATCGGTGTGGTACCACTTGCCGTCGAAGGTCGAATGTTCGCCGCGCAGCATCGGTGTGATGATCTGCAGCGCCTCGTCGAGGCGCTGGAATCGTTCGGTAAAGGTGCCGAATTCGAAGCCGTAGGACTGGTGCTCGAGTTCGAACCAGCCCGCGCCGATACCGAGTACGGCCCGGCCGCCACTCACCAGATCGAGGGTGGTGACGGTCTTGGCCAGCAGCGCGGGATTGCGGTAGGTGTTGCCGGTTACCAACGCCGACAACTGAACTCGTTCCGTGGACGCGGCGATGCCGGACAGCGCGGTGTACGCCTCCAGCATCGGATCACTCGGCACACCGAGACCGGGCAACTGGTAGAAGTGGTCCATTACGAAGACGGTGTCGAAGCCAGCGGCTTCGGCCTCCCTGGCCTGCGCCACCACAGTCGGAAACAGTTCGCTGACGGGCCGACCATAGCTGAAGTTGGGCATCTGATAGCCGAGGCGAATGGTCACGGAACCGACCATACGCGCCCGCTGCCGCGAGTTCCGGTTCTTGCTCGTATCAACCCGCTGACCTGGGCAGCAGCACGTCCGGACCGGCCGTCACACGAGCTGTCCTACAGTACGCCCACCCGACACGCGGCAGTGGTCACCGGTGGCCGGTGACCGGGTTGCGGCGCTTGACGACCCGGCCCCGCAGGACGACGTACTGGGGATCGGTGAGCGCGGCCGGGCTGATACGTGGATCCTCCCGGTAGACAACGAAATCCGCCGGTGCACCAGCTTCGATGCCCGGTCGGCCCAACCAGCTGCGGGCATTCCAGGAGGCGGCGCCGAGCGCATCGTGTTCGGACAGCCCGGCCCCGGACAGCGCGGCGATCTCGTCGGCTATACGGCCGTGCCGAATGGAGGCGCTGGCATCGGTGCCCGCGAAAATCGGCACACCCGCATCGTGCGCATTGGCGACCGTGCGGCGGACCCGCGCGTGCAGATCACGCATATGCGCGGCGTAAATGGGGAATTTGCCTGCACTGGCGGCGATTTCGGGGAAGGTGTCGATATTGATGAGGGTCGGCACCAGTACGGTTCCGTGTTCGACCATCATCTCGATGGTGTCGTCGGTGAGGCCGGTGCCGTGCTCGATGCAGTCGATACCGGCATTGATCAGCCCCGGCAATGCGTCCTCGCCGAAGACGTGGGCCGTCACCCGCGCGCCATTGGCGTGTGCGGCGTCGATCGCCTCCTTCAGGATCGCGTCGCTCCACAGCGGCCGCAGATCGCCCACCGACCGGTCGATCCAGTCCCCGACGATCTTCACCCAGCCATCACCGAAACGAGCCTGCTCGGCGACGATATCCGGCAGATCGCGCTCATCGTCGACCTCGATGCCGAGCTCGCGGATATAGCGCCGCGGTCGCGCGATATGGCGGCCAGCGCGGATGATCCGCGGGAGTTCCTCGTGCTCGTCGATGAAGCGCGTGTCGACCGGTGAACCCGCGTCGCGCAGCAGTAGCGCGCCCGCATCCCGCTCGGTTTCGGCCTGTGCGATCGCCCCGGCCCGGTCCTCGTATCCCCCGCCGTACCGGACCCCGACGTGACAATGCGCATCGACCAGCCCCGGCACGATCCACCCCGCGTCGCAGAGGGTTTCGGCCCCCGCGACCGGCTCGAACGACACCACACCGTCGCGCACCCACAGGTCACGCACCTCGGCATCAGGGAGAACCACACCTCGCAGATGCACAAGCAACCTCCTCGACGTCGTCGGCCGCCTCCAACCTAGCGCCGACATCCATTGACGGTCACCTCGTCCGCCCGCACAACATTTCAGTCGGCGCAGACCGCGTTGGCATCCGTGCCGTACTCCTGCGCGCCGGGCACCCGGCCGTGCCGGACGAATTCATCGCCGCAGACCGCGCCCAAGTCCGGTGCCGAGCCGCGCGCAGCACGACCTACCCTGCGCCGCAACAACATTGGCTGCGGACCGGAGTGCTACTTCTTGGGGAAGTTCAGCTTCGAGATATCGAAACCCTCGAGCCCGGGCGGCAACTGGTCCAATCCGGCGGGCATACCGGACAGATCGGGCATACCGGCAGGCATGCCCGGCATCCCCGGGAAGCCACCGCGCACCTTCGGCGGCGTCGGCCCGCGGCCACCCTTCTTGCCCTTCTTGCCCTTCTTCGCATTGGCCCGCCGCGACCCGGGCAGGCCCATCTGGCGGCCCATCATGGTCATCATCTTCTTGGCCTCGAAGAACCGGTCCACCAGCTGGTTGACCTCGGACACCTGGACGCCGGAGCCATTGGCGATGCGCAGGCGGCGGGATGCGTTGATGATCTTCGGGTTCGCGCGTTCGGCCGGGGTCATGCCGCGAATGATCGCCTGCACCCGGTCGAGCTGCTTATCGTCGACCTGGGCGAGCACATCCTTCATCTGACCTGCACCGGGCAGCATGCCGAGCAAATTTCCAATGGGCCCCATCTTGCGGATGGCGAGCATCTGATCGAGGAAGTCCTCGAGCGTCATCTCGCCGCTGCCGATCTTGCGGGCGGCTTCTTCGGCCTGCTGCTGGTCGTAGACCTGTTCGGCCTGTTCGATCAGGCTGAGCACATCACCCATGCCGAGGATGCGCGAGGCCATCCGGTCCGGATGGAAGACATCGAAGTCCTCGAGCTTCTCACCGGTCGAGGCGAACATGATCGGCGCGCCGGTCACATTGCGTACCGACAGCGCCGCGCCACCGCGGGCGTCACCATCGAGCTTGGTGAGCACCACGCCGGTGAAGCCGACGCCGTCGCGGAAGGCCTCGGCGGTGTTGACCGCGTCCTGGCCGATCATGGCGTCGAGCACGAACAACGTCTCGTCCGGTTGCACGGCATCGCGAATGCCAGCGGCCTGTGCCATCAACTCGGCGTCGATGCCGAGGCGACCGGCGGTATCGACGATGACCACGTCGTACTGCTTGCTGCGGCCCTCGGCGACACCGGCCTCGGCCACCGCGACCGGATCGGCCGCCGAGATGCCGAGCGGATTCTCGCCGCCACCGACGGAGGTGCCGGGATGCGGTGCAAAAACGGGCACGCCCGCACGCTCACCGACGACCTGGAGCTGGGTGACCGCGCCGGGGCGCTGCAGGTCGCAGGCCACCAGTAGCGGCTGATGTCCCTGCCCCTTCAGCAATTTCGCGAGTTTGCCCGCCAGGGTCGTCTTACCGGAACCCTGCAGACCGGCGAGCATGATCACCGTCGGCGGGTTCTTGGCCAGCGTCAGCCTGCGGGTTTCACCGCCGAGGATGCCGACGAGTTCCTCATTGACGATCTTGACGACCTGCTGGGCCGGATTGAGGGCGGCCGAAACCTCGGCACCCTTGGCCCGCTCCTTGATCTTCGCGATGAAACCGCGCACCACGGGCAGCGCGACGTCGGCCTCGAGCAGGGCGAGACGGATCTCGCGACAGGTGGCGTCGATGTCGGCCGGTGACAGACGCCCCTTACCGCGAAGATCCTTGAGGGCACCGGTAAGCCGGTCGGACAGGGATTCGAACACCGATCGCGCTCCTGATCTCGTGGGACGTCACTTGGTATCCCAGGGTAATGGGACAGCCCACCAGTTCGCGCAAGTGGTGCACTTTCCAGGGACTATTCGAGTACGCGACGGCGCGGTTTGGCAGTTTTGCGGTAGTCGTGGTTCTCCAGCGCAACCATGAATACCGCCTCGCGGGCGGTCAGGCCCAGTTCCAGGGCCAGGTCGTCGAGCATGGCCCAATCGGTGCCGGTCGGCACATCGCGCGTGGCGACAGTGGTGGCGATCGTCATAGCGGTGACAGCCTGTTGTCCGGACAGGGTCCGGCCGGGTAGCCAGGAGACGACCCAGCGGTCACCGCCGACGCAGCGCGCCATATGCGTGGTCTCATCACTCGTCATCATCGACGCCGAAACGACTTCAATTGCCACCGACCTGCTCCCCTCATGCTCGCGATAGCCAGACGCTCTGATACTAGGGTGCGAGGGGGTCGGCGCCTACACTTTCAGCAAATGATCTGCAAATCCAAATTAGCTCGGTCAGGAGCCCGTGCTCGATCCGGGCGCCACGCCCTCGGGCAGCTTCGGCGCGGGCCGGGGGACCACCGCCAAGATCGCCTTCTCAATGGTCTCGCGGCGCTGCGGGGTGTCCTCGACCAGGTCGAGACCGAAGGCGTCGACCACCGCCGAACCCATGGTCACCACCTTCGCCCACCGCACGTCGGCACGACATTCGGCAAGCGCCGCCGCCAACCTGCTGAGCAGCCCGATCCGGTCCTCGGCGCGCAATTCGAGCACCAACTGGCCGGTCGAGTTGGCCGACCAGATCACCCGCGGCTGCGCCTGCGCATACGGGCTCGGCCGGGCGCCGGTGGCCTCGCGCTCGCGCTTGGCCAGCAGCGCGTGCAGATCCAGATCGCCAGCGGTCGCCCGGATCAGCTCCTGCCGCAACAGCCCGACATCCGGCGGATCACCGAATTTGGGCGACACCACGAAGGTATTGACGGCCGAATCGGCTTCGCCGCCGACGGTGGCCGAGAGCACCCGCAGCGAGTGCAGGGCCAGCACCCCGGCAGCATCCGAGAGCAGGCCCGGGGTATCCGGTGCGATCACCGTGACGGTGTAGATGTACTTGCCCTCGCCGGGCCGCAGATCGACATGCACACCACCGGCGGCGGCTTTGGCCAGCAATTCGGGTGCGATCGGCTCCGGCTCGGGCAGCTGGTCGCCCGCCATCACCAGGCGGCAGCGCCGCACTAGCTCACCGATCAGTGAAGCCTTCCAATCGCCCCAGACCCCGGGGCCGGTGGCCAGCGAATCGGCCTCGGCCAGGGTGTGCAGCAGTTCCAGCAGCTGCACGTCACCATCAAGGGTGTCCACGACGAACTGCACGGTATCGGGATCGGCGAGGTCACGTCGCGTCGCGGTGTCCGGCAACAACAGGTGGTGGCGCGCGATCGCGCTGAGTGTCTGCACATCCGACGGCCACAGCCCGAGCCGCCGCCCGATGTGGGTGGCCAGTTCGGCCCCGACGACGCTGTGATCGCCTGCCCGCCCCTTGCCGATATCGTGCAGCAGCGCACCCAACATCAGCAGGTCCGGACGGGCGACCCGAGTGCTCAGCGCACTCGAATAGGCGACTGTCTCCATCAGGTGCCGGTCCACGGTCCAGGTGTGCAGCACATCGCGCGGCGGCAGGTCCCGCACCGCGCCCCATTCCGGAAGTAGCCTGCCCCACAGGCCCGTTCGGTCCAGCGCCTCGACCGCATCGATGGCGCCACGGCCCGCGCCGAGCAGGATCAACAGGTCGTTGAGCGCATCCTTGGGCCAGGGCTCACGCAGCTCCGGCGCGTCCTCGGAGAGCCGATTCAGTGTCGTCGCCGACATCGGCAACCCCGTCTGCGCCGACGCCGCGGCCACCCGCAGGATCAGTCCGGGATCGCGCTGCGGCCGCGCGTCCCGCGCCAGCACGACCTCACCGGCATGTTCGACCACCCCCTCATCGAGTGGTCGACGCACCGGCATGCGGCGCAGTCGCGCGAGGCCACGACGCGGCAGCGCATTGGCGGCGGTGCGCAGACCGACATCGACGGAGTAGCTCACCGTCCGCGCGGAATCACTGAGGGTGCGGGCGAGGTCGAAGCGGTCACCGATGCGCAGTGCCGCGCCGATCTCGTCGGCATCCTGGGCACGCAGCTGATCACGCGCCCGGCCCGCCACCCGATGCAGCTCCGTGCGAACATCCAGCAACCGCCGGTGCGCCTGCTTCAGACCGCCGCCCGGCACGTCCGGACCGAGCCCTGGCATGGCGTCGGTCAGCTGGGCGATGGCCAGTGCGTCGAGCAGTTGGATATCGCGCAGTCCGCCGCGCCCGTTCTTCAGATCGGGCTCGGCGCGATGGGCGATCGCGCCGCTGCGCTGCCATCTGGTCTCGGCCTGTTCGATCAATTCGTCGAAGCGCGAACGAATTCCGGTCCGCCATTCCCGACGCACCCCACCGATGAGCAGATTGCTCAACTCGATATCACCGACGATATGCCTGGTCTCGAGCATGCCGAGGGCCGCGACGAGATCGCCGGACGCGACGCGCAGCGCCTGCGGAACGGTGCGCACACTGTGATCGAGTTTGATGTGCGCGTCCCACAGCGGATACCACAGCTGATCGGCCACCTCGGCCACCCGCGCCGGATCGACATCGTCGTGCAACAACACCAGATCCAGATCGGAATACGGCAGCATCTCCTTGCGACCGAGACCACCGACGGCGACCACGGCCAGACCGCTGTCGCGGGTGATGCCGAGTTCGGTGCCCTTGGTGGTCAGCCACAGTTCGAACAGATCGACCAGCGCCGAACGCAGGGATTCGGCATCCAGCCGTGGATTTCTGGGCAATCCGCCCTCGAGCAATTGATTGCGTGCCCGGACCAGATCGGCCGCGCCGTTGGAGACATTCGTGCCGCCGTCCTCGGTTACCTGTCCGCCGTTTTGCTCGTGACTACCCACAAACCCACCGCCCATCAAGATGCGTGCGGCCCCGCCCCGACCGGGCAATCCGGTGGGAGCGGGGCCGCCGCTCGATTTCGATATCTGCCTACAGAGCGTCGGTACCGCGTTCCCCGGTCCGGACCCTGATGATCGACTCCACCGGGGTGACCCAGACCTTGCCGTCACCGATCTTGCCCGTGCGGGAGGCCTCGACGATCACCTCGACGACCTTGTCGACCGAGGCATCGTCGACAACGACCTCGACGCGAACCTTCGGAACGAAATCCACGGAGTATTCCGCACCGCGGTAGACCTCGGTGTGGCCCTTCTGGCGACCGTAGCCCTGTACCTCGCTGACGGTCATGCCCAGCACACCCGCCTGCTCGAGCCCGGATTTGACGTCCTCGAGAGTGAACGGTTTGACGATAGCGGTGATCAGTTTCATGTCGTCATGCCTCCTTGACGGCGGTACGTGCCGTGCCACCCACAGCAGCGAAATCGTATGCCGTTTCAGCGTGCTCGGACTCGTCCAGGCCCACCGACTCGGCTTCCTCGCTGGCGCGCAGCCCAATTGTGAACTTCACGATATAGGCAATGATCAGGCTCGCGATGAAGGAGAACGCAAGTACCGCACCGGCACCGACGGCCTGGCGCCACAGCTGGTCGAAACCGCCGCCGTAGAACAGACCGGTCTTGCCCGCACCCGCCTCCGGCGCGGCGACCAGGCCGACCATCAGGGTGCCGATGATGCCGCCGACGAGGTGCACGCCGACCACGTCGAGCGAGTCGTCGAAGCCGAACTTGAACTTCAGGCCGACCGCCAGCGCACACACCGCACCGGCCACGAAGCCGATCACCAGCGCGCCGACCACGTTCACCGAGGAACAGGACGGGGTGATCGCGACCAGACCGGCCACCACACCCGAGGCCGCACCCAGCGAGGTGGGCTTGCCGTCGCGGAACTTCTCCACCAGCAGCCAGGCCAGCATCGCCGCGCAGGTCGCGAGGGTGGTGGTGATGAAGGTCGAACCGGCCAGACCGCCCGAGGTGACCGCGGAACCGGCGTTGAATCCGAACCAGCCGAACCACAGCAGACCGGCGCCGAGCATCACGAACGGCAGGTTGTGCGGCCGGAACGGGGTGCTCGGCCAGCCCTTGCGCTTACCGAGTACCAGCACCAGGGCCAGGCCCGCCGCACCGGCGTTGATGTGGACCGCGGTACCACCGGCGAAGTCGACCGCGAGCAGTTTGTTCGCGATCCAGCCGCCCTCGTGCACGAGGTTGCCGTCGGCATCCTTGACATCGAAGTCGAAGACCCAGTGCGCGACCGGGAAGTAGACGACCGTCGCCCAGATACCCGCGAACAGCAGCCAGGCACCGAACTTCAGACGGTCCGCGACAGCACCCGAGATGAGGGCAACCGTAATGATCGCGAACATCAGCTGGAACGCGACGAATACGGTCGCGGGAATGGTGCCCGCGAGCGGGATACTCACGGCTGCGGTGGTGACGGCGCCGCTGGCATCCTTCACTTCGGCAACCGAATTGCCGCCGATCAGACCCTTGAGGCCGAAGAACTGCGCCGGATCACCGACCACGCCGAATTTGTTGTCGCCGAATGCGGCCGAGTATCCGTACAGCGACCACAGCACGCCGACCAGGCCCATGGCGCTGATGCTCATCATGATCATGTTGAGCACATTCTTCGAGCGGACCATGCCGCCGTAGAAGAACGCCAGACCGGGCGTCATCAACAATACGAGTGCCGAACTCGCCAGCATCCAGGCGGTGTCACCGGTGTCCGGTGCACCGGTAAGGGGAAAAGCCACCTTAATGTCCTCCTCATCTCGGGCCCAGCCGACTCCGGCAAATGGACCTGCAGAGAAGGGTCCTCATTCGGTGTTTCATCCACAGAGCTGTGGTGTTTCACCTGCGTGAACGGATGGAGCAGTTGTGTTGCTACCACGTTTCGTAATGTTCGCCCCGGGTTTCCCGGAGGGTGTGAGGCGGTGTTGCCGGAGGTCGGGATGCGTTTACCGAGGAGTAGATACGGCAAACTTCCGGCTCTCAGCACTCGACCCCCGCTCCCTGATCGGTAGCGGGGGTCGAGCGGGCGCGCACCAGACGGTGCTGCGCGACGGCCTGGCTATTCGGTTCAGCCGAGAAGTGCGTCGACGAATGCGGCGGGTTCGAACGGGGCCAGGTCGTCGGCGCCCTCGCCGAGGCCGACCAGTTTCACCGGCACGCCGAGTTCGTGCTGGACCTGGAAGACGATGCCGCCCTTGGCCGTTCCATCGAGTTTGGTGAGCACCACGCCTGTGATATCGACCACTTCGGCGAAGACCCTGGCCTGCATCAGACCGTTCTGGCCGACGGTGGCATCCAGGACGAGCAGCACCTCGTCGACCTTGGCCTTCTTCTCCACCACGCGCTTGACCTTGCCGAGTTCGTCCATCAGACCGGTCTTGGTGTGCAGGCGGCCCGCGGTGTCGATCATGACGACGTCGACGCCGCGGTCGATGCCCGCGCTGACCGCGTCGAAGGCGACGGCCGCGGGGTCCCCGCCCTCCCTGCCACGGACGGTGTCCGCGCCGACCCGCTCACCCCAGGTCTGCAGCTGATCGGCGGCCGCGGCGCGGAAGGTATCGGCCGCACCGAGCAGCACCCGGCGGCCGTCGGCGACCAGGACGCGGGCGAGCTTGCCGGTGGTGGTGGTCTTTCCGGTGCCGTTGACGCCGACGACCAGCAGGATCGACGGGTGATCGTCGTGCGGGAGCGCGCGGACCGAACGGTCGAGCTCGGGGCGCAGGGCCTCGATCAGCACGTCGTGCAGGACGGCGCGGGCCTGTTCGGTATTGCGGACGCTGCGGACCGCCATTTCCTCGCGCAGGCGCTCGACCACCGCCGCGGTGCTCGCAGTGCCGAGATCGGCGAGGACCAGGGTGTCCTCGACCTCTTCCCAGGAGTCCTCGTCCAGGTCACCGCCGCCGAGCAGGCCGAGCAGACTCTTGCCGACGGCGTTCTGCGAGCGGGACAGGCGGCCACGCAGGCGGACCAGGCGGCCCGCGGTCGGCTCGATTTCCTCGAGCGCGGGGGCGACCGCGGCGTCATCGGCGGTGGGCTCGGGGGCGGTTTCGACCGAAGCTTCCGGGCCGGGCGCGGGAGTCGTCGGTGCGGCGGTGTCCGCAGGTGCGACCGTGTCGACATCCGCTGGGACGGCGGCTTCGGGTTGGGTGGTTATCACGCCCGAATCGACCGAGGTATCCGAATCAGTGGTGGCCGTTGCGGATTCGACCGCACCGTCGGTTTCGGCCGGGGTGGACTCCGCGGTGTCGACATCGCCCTCCGGCAGCGACACATTGGTTATGCCGCGCTTCGGCGCGTCGCGCGGAATCGCCGCGTCGTCGCCGACATGCGGCTGGCCCTCGGTATCGGTTCGCTCGATCGGTGCGGGTTCCGGGCGTGTCGCGGTGGCCGTGGCCCCCTGACTGAAGTTGAAGCCGCCCGAGGCCGTGTATCCACCCGACCGGTCGGTCAGTTCTTTCTCCACGGTGGGCGACGTCAGCGTGACGCGACGGCGTTTGTACAGGACGAATCCAGCGACAAACGCCACCACCAGCACGGCGGCGACAGCGGCAATCAGGATCCAGGCTTCGGAACTCACGTCGACCATCCTTGCAGAACCGGATTCTTCGCATTACCACGCCGTCCTGGCCCCGACACACAACCCCCGAGATTTCTTGTCCTGCGGAACTTCTCGCGAATGGACAATAGGATCGGCGACGTGACCGATCGAAACGTGCTTGGGGGGCCGCTGGAAGAGTGCGGCGCCGATCCTCTCACCGGGTTCTACCGGGACGGCTGCTGCAGCACCGGGCCGGAGGATCTCGGTAGCCACACCGTGTGCACCGTCGTCACGGCTGAGTTTCTCGAGCACCAGGCGTCCATCGGCAACGATTTGAGTACGCCGCGCCCGGAGAACAGCTTCCCCGGCCTGCAACCGGGAGACCGGTGGTGTGTGGTGGCCGTGCGCTGGCTGCACGCCCACGAGGACGGTGTCGCCGCACCGGTGGTGCTGGCGGCCACCCATGAAAACGCCCTGGAAGTGATCTCGATGGACATTTTGCGCAAATATGCCGTCGACGTTCCGGACGATGTGAGCGATCTGCTCTAGCGCTATACCGAGGATCCGCCGTCAACCTCTCGCGACTGCCCCGGCCAGGGCGGCGCGGGCGGTTCGTCGGCGGTGCGCCTTTTGGCGGCAGGCGGCGCCGCAGTAGCGGGCCGGGCGGCCGGTTCCGGTCGGTCGGATCGCGGTACCGCAGATCGGGCAGCGCGCGCCACCTGTTTCGTTACGCGAGTCCGTTTCGTTACGAGGGTTGGGCTCGACATCGGGTTTCGTAACGGTCCGGTTTTCCGGATTCACGCGCATTGCGTCGAGCATGATGGCGGCGGCCCGGATCATCGGGCCGTCCGGGCGCTGACGTCGTTGGATCGCCACGCATCCGGTGAAAATGTCCAGTACGTCGGTGATTTCGATATCGGGGCGGACCGCGCCCTGGCGCTGCGCGGCCGTCAACAGGGCGCCGAGTGCATGGTGGAACCGGTCGCCCGCGCTGCGTAGCAGTGCCTTCGGCCAGCCGTCGTCGGACTGGACGATATCGCAGAGCGCCTGGCTGCGCGGGGCCGAGACGACCACCTCGGTACAGAGCGCGAAGAACGCCGCACCCGGATCCGGCGCGTCGAGATGCGCGGCCGCACCGGCGGCGAGCCGGTCGATGCGGTGTTGCATAACCGCTTCCAGCAAATCGGTTTTCGTGGGGAAATGCCGGTAGACCGTGCCCGCGCCCACCCCGGCACGACGCGCGACCTCGGCCAGGGAGACCGAGGTGCCGTGTTCGGCGAAGGCACGTTGCGCGGCGGCCAGCACCAGCGCCCGGTTGCGGCGGGCATCGGCTCGCGCGGCGGCGCCGGGCTGCGCGGGCGGGGACTGCGGAGCAGACATTTCGTTACGGCCTTCCGTGCCGGGACCTGGCCAAGCGGGTGATCGCACCCATATCGTCCGAATACGGGTTATCCGACCCGATTGTATCGAGCAGAGTCCGATCGAATGAAAAGGCGAGCATGTCCCCTCAGCAGAACCCGATACTGATCACCGGCGCGACCGGCAAGCAGGGCGGCGCCACCGCGCACCGATTGCTGGCCGACGGCGTCGCGGTGCGTGCGCTGGTCCGCGATCCCGACGCGCCCGCGGCGCACGCACTCGCCGACGCGGGCGCCGAATTGGTGACCGGCGACTTCGACGCACCGGAAACGCTGGACGCCGCCGTCGCCGGTGCGCGCGCCGTATTCCTGGTTCCACCAGCCGCCTTCGGTCCGAACGGCTGGGACGCGGAGTTGGAGGCCACGCGTGGCATCGCAGTGATCGACGCGGCCGTACGCGCCGGTGTCGAGCAGATCGTCTTCACCGGTGTCGCCTCGATGACCGATGACCGCTCCTGGGGCATGGCCGGAAAGGGTCGCATCGAGGATGCGATCGCGGCCAGTGGTCTGCGCTACACCCTGTTGCGCCCGGTGCGTTTCATGGAGAACTACGTCCTGCGTGGCAGTCCGGTGGACGGCATCATCGACGGCGTGCACAGGCACCTGTTCCAGACGGACCGGCCGCTGCAGATGATCGCCATCGCCGATATCGCGGCCTTCGCCGCACTGGCCTTCGACGATCCGGACCGCTTCCACGGCCGCACCCTCGAACTGGCCGGTGACGCGATCACTCCCGTCGCGGCGGTGGCGGCGATCAACCGCGCCACCGGCCTCACGGTGCGCTACGTCGAGGCGAGCGAGGCCGAAGCGGATGAACTCGGCGAACAGATCGGCAATACCTGGCGGCTCATCCGCCAAAACGGTGGCTGGCACGCCGACATCCCGGCGCTGCGCGAGATATACCCCGCCCTCACCACGCTCGAATCCTGGCTCACCACAACCGGAGCCGCCCTGATCAAGGCGCAA
This sequence comes from Nocardia sp. NPDC004604, assembly GCF_040609795.1. Classification (NCBI taxonomy): domain Bacteria; kingdom Bacillati; phylum Actinomycetota; class Actinomycetes; order Mycobacteriales; family Nocardiaceae; genus Nocardia; species Nocardia sp. NPDC004604. The sequence continues at coordinate 36,105 of NZ_JBEXLC010000046.1, read as the reverse complement.
TTCGACAACGACCGCCACGTCGCCGCGCGCTGACCGAACAGCCGCACTCCTGTCGGCGCCTTCCCGCGGACGCAGTGCTGGTGGCCGTGGCAAGCTCCACGGGTGAACGCAGCGGCAGTAGCGCCCAGGTGCAAAGGCCGCAAGCGGGTGCGGCTGTATGTCACCGGCTGCGGCGTACGCTCGATGTGGTGAATCTGCGCGAAAGGTGGACCAACCGCAAGCGCCGCGATCCGATCGGCGCCGAGGTCGACGAGATATTCAGCCCCGCGCGCAAGCACATTCACGAGCGCAAGGAATGGGTGGCGGTGGCCAAGTCGGACGACCGCGAATCCGGCGATGATCCGCTCGTCGACCTCAACTCCGGCGTCGCCACGCTCACCCCTCGGGTGGGCCGATCGGCTCAGTAGTGCGGAAGGTGCGTGTCCGGATCGCCATTGGTGCGGCCGAGCGCGCGGCGGATCCGGGTGAGCACGTCGAATCTGCTAGTGCTGCTGGCGATTCCAGTGCGGCACGCGGCACCGGTGCGGTGGGTGTCGGGGTGGTCGGGACCGAGGACCCGCAGTTGCACTTCGAGCAGTTGCTCGAATTCGACTGCGGCGGTCGCGGTGGCGCCAGCGCGGTGGCGCGCGTGGGCCAGGTGGTAGCGGGTGGCGAGAGTGCGCGGGTGGTCGACGCCGAGTATTCGACGTTCATCGGCGAGTAGCCGCTCGAGCTCACCGACGGCGGCACGGGAATCGCCGGATTCACAACGCCAGCGGGCCAATTCATTGCGATTCAGCAGTGTGTCGGGGTGATCTTCGCCGAGCACCCGGATGCGATCGGTGAGCAGTCCGGCCAACTCCGCCACCGCGGTGGCCGGATCACCGTGCGCGCCACGCCAGCACGCGAGATCGTGGCGGGTGCGGAAGGTGTTCGGATGCTGCAGTCCGTGCACCCGGATGCGATTGGCGAGCACGTAGTCGAATTCCGCAAGGGCGGTGGCGATATCGCCGCTCTCGGCGCGGTAGTGCGCGAGATTGGCTCTGGTGCGCAGTGTGTCGGGATGGTCGGGGCCGAGTACCCGCTCGCGTGCCCGGAGCAGTTGCTCGAATTCGACTACGGCCGCGGCCGGGTCGCCGCTCTCGCCGCGCCAATATGCGAGATTGTGCAGTGAGGTCAGCGTGTCGTGGTGGTCGGCTCCGAGTATCCGGCGCCGGTCGTTCAGCAGTTCCCGGTATTCGGCTATGGCGGTGGCGTAGTGTCCCGCTTCACCGCGCCACCTGGCCAGATTGTGCCGGGTGCGCAGGGTATCGGGATGATCGGGTCCGAGCACACGCAGCCGGACCGGCAGTAGCTCCTCGAGTGCGGCGAGCGCGGCCGTGAGATTGCCGCACTCGCCGCGCCAGAGCGCGAGGCGGTGCCAGGTGTGCAGGGTTTCGGGGTGGTCGGGCCCGAGGATCGTACGTTCGTCGTCGAGCAGCTGCTCGTATTCGGTGATAGCGGTGCCGATCTGACCGCTCTGACCGCGGAAGAACGCGAGACTGTGCCGGGTGCTGAAGGTCTCGGGGTGGTGCGGACCGAGGACCGCGAGTTCATCGCGGAGCAGCTGCTCGTACTCCGCTACCGCGGTGGCGGGGTCGCCGCTTTCCCCACGCCAGTACGCCACGGCATGGCGGGTGCGCAGGGTATCGGGATGGTCGATCGGCAGCACCCGCTGCCGATCGGCGAGCAGTTGTCGGTACTCCGCGACCGCGGTGGCCGGATTACCACTCTCCCCGCGCCAGCAGGCCAGTTCGTGCCTGGTGCGCAGGGTATGGGGATGGTCGGGGCCCAGGATGCGGATCCGGATAGGAAGTATCTGTTCGAATTCGGCTACGGCGGTGAGGTAGTGACCGATTTCGCCGTACAGGTGGGCCAGGTTGTGGCGCGAGAGCAGGGTAATCGGATGGTCGAGGCCGAGGATGCGCCGCTCATCGGCGATCAGCGCCACGAACTCCGCGATGGCGCTGCGGTGATCACCGCTTTCGCCCCGCCAGTAGGCGATGTTGTTGCGGGTGCGCAATGTGCGCGGATGCTCGGGACCGAGAATGCGCGTCCGGTCGGTGAGCAATTGCTGGAATTCCGCGATGGCGGTGGCGTGGTCACCGCTCACCCCGCGCCAGCGGGCGACGTCGTTGCGGGTGATCAGGGTGTGCGGATGGTCGGGTCCGAGCACGCGCTCCTGCTCGGCCAATAGCTGTTGGAACTCGGTGATCGCCCGCACATGATCGCCGCTCTCGGCGTGCAACTGGGTAACCCGGTGACGGGTCTTGAAGAAGGCCGGATCGGCAGTGCCGGAGATGCGCTGCTGATCGACGAGCAGTTGGTGCAGCTCGATAATGGCGGTATCGATATCACCGCTTTCGCTGCGCCAGTAGGCGAGTTCGTAACGAGCGGTGAGCGTGTCGGGATGATCCGGCCCGAGTACGGCGAGTCGATCGGTGAACAGCCGCTGGAATTCGGCGATGGCCTCGGCCGTCTCGCCCTGCTCGCCACGAAAATGCGCGAGGTCGCCACGGGTCCGCAGGGTCGCCGGGTCATCGGCACCGAGCAGCCGGGTCCGGTCGGCGACCAACTGCTCGAATTCGGCTATGGCGGTGGGGAAAGCACCGCTCTCCCCGTGCCAGCGGGCGAGATTGGTGCGGATGGTCAGGGTGCCGAGGGCATCGGCGCCGAGCACCCGGGTGCTCTCGGCGAGTAGGTTCTGATGGTCGATGGTGGCGGTCGCCAGATCACCGCTCTCTCCGCGCCAGAACGCGAGATTGTTTCGGGCGGTGAGCGTGTCGGGGTGCTCAGGGCCGACCGACGCCTCGAACGCCGGAATCCAAGCGGCCCACAGATCGCGATTGTCCGCTGCGCGCGGGGTGTTCAACCGTTCCAGGAATATCAAGGCGGCGGCCGAATCGCCGTAGCCGAGATAGTGCCGCACGGCCGATCGACGGCCGTAATCAGTGATCTGGGGCGCGGGTCGGGTCGAGCGCGCGTCCTGCTCGAGTGCCTTTGCCAGCGCCCGATGCGCGTCCAGGCGCGCCACCGTGTGCCCCGCGGCAATGAGTGAGCGCCGAAACGCATTGTGCGCCAGGCCGAGCATTTCATCCGAGGTGCCCGGGTGACCGCGGCTGACCAGCACCCCGAGCCGAACGACGAGATCACGAATTCGGTTGGTGCTCAACCCGATGCCGAGGAAATCCAGGGCACGTTCCAGCAGTTCGAGCGGCAGGACCGGGCCCGCGCCCGCCGCCACCAGGATGCCGAGCAGCGCGGAAACCGCCTGTGCCGTTGCGGGATCCGCATTGTCGACCACATCGCGAACCCGCCGCCGGACCAGGGCGTCCAGGCCGATCCCCCGGTCCAGATCCGAGGACGTGATATCGGAGTGGATCTCGATCAGCAGCCGGGCCAGCAGCCACCCACCGGTGGGAGTCTGCTGCAGCAGACCGTCGATCCACTCGCGCCAATTGGTGTGCTCGGTGTGGCCGCGGGCCGCCGCGACGGTATCGGCGATATCCGCAGTCGTCGGAGCTGGCACGTCGATGCGCCGCATATGGGCCAGCAGCGGCGAGTTCTCGATGCCGGTTCCCTCGCGGATGCCGACGATGAGATGCACGTGCCCAAGTTCCGGACGACGGGTCAACTCGGCGACCGCGTAGGATAGCAGGGTGCGACTGCCGCGCTTCGGATGATCGAGTCCGTCGACCAGGATGTGCACCGGTTTCGACGGGTCGAGCCGGGCCAGCGGCCGGAGGATCTTGATATCGAACTGGTCGAGTCGGCTGCTGTCCTGTTCGGCGAGGTCGAATTCGACCATGCGCGTTGCGGTTTTGAAGCCGTCGAGCCGCCTGCCGAGCTGCTGCGCCAACTCGGCGGTGAACGATTCCAATGAGCTGGTCACGTCGAGAATCACCGCGGCCGTGATGTATTCGGCCTTGATCGGCAGCGTATCCACCCAGCCGGGCCGGATCAGCGTCGCGAGCAAGGTGGATTTGCCACAGCCCGCCGGGCCGACCACACCGCGCAACCGATCCGCCCCCGCGTCGACCACCTGGGCCAGCCGCTCGCGCAGTGGCTCCGAGACGACCAGACCGTTGATCAGTTGGTCGACGAACCCCGCGGCCGCGCTGCCGCTCACCGCATCCGCACGTCGTGCGACATTGGGCACCAGCCAGAGACCGGGATCGCTACTGGCCGTGCGTATTCCGGAGGTGAACGAGAACGATTGCGGCTCCAGCGCTGGGCATTGGCGCAGCGGTCGCACCAGATCCGAAGGCAGTAGGCTTTCGCCGCCGTGCGGCACCCCCTTGCCGAATGTGGTGATGATCGTTCGAGTGAAACACCCGAAATAGGCGGGTCCATTACCGGTGGCGACCAACAGTTCGACACGTCCGTTCGGACCGGACGCCTCCGGCCAGCGCCGGGCCGCACCGCGCACGCCCTCCCCCGTCTCGCAGGCGTCGACCAGCACGATCAAACCGTCCAGCGTCGCGGCGCTGTTCAGGTGTTCCTGGATTTCCTGGGTCAGATGAAAGGCATTGCGCAGCTTGGGCAGCTGTGGGGAATCGTGGGCGAGCAGATAGAAATTCTCCGAGGCGGTCGTCATGCCGTGGCCGATAAAGCTGATCAGCAGCGTCGCTTGATGATTCGAGGCGATCTCGAACGCATCGTCTACGGCGCGGGCCAAATCGTCGATCGTCGGATCCAACAGCGGCCCGCCGGTGCGGGTCGCCGATTGCCAACCCCCGAGCCCCCGCAGTTCGGTGTAGAGACCGGTGGCGAGTTCGCCGGTGAAACCCAATCTGGGCAGCGCTGCGCACTCCGAGCCGACTACCAGCGCCACCCTCCCGCCCATGTTCGGCAACCTACTCCGCCCGCGCCCGCCCCCGGGCAACAACGGGAAATCGAAAAGGCCACGATCACAACGGCTTTGTGAGCAATTCGGCCCGATCAATCGTTCGACCACCCCGTAACGGCGTGCTTCTACCTCCTGGATGTGCGCCGATTGCCCCGCTCAGCCCGCCGCCGCACCCACCGGGGCCAGATTCTCCCCGCGCAGGCGCTGACTGATCACCTGGGTAATGCCGTCCCCGCGCATGCTGACGCCGTAGAGGGCGTCGGCGATCTCCATGGTCGGCTTCTGGTGGGTGATGACGATCAGCTGACTCTTCTCGCGCAGCTGCTCGAACAGGCCGATGAGGCGGCGCAGGTTGGTATCGTCCAGCGCGGCTTCGACCTCGTCCATCACATAGAACGGCGAGGGTCGGGCGCGGAAGATGGCCACCAGCAGCGCGACCGCGGTCAGCGACTTCTCGCCACCCGATAGCAGCGACAGCCGCTTGACCTTCTTGCCGGGCGGGCGCGCCTCCACCTCGATACCGGTGGTCAGCATGTCCGACGGGTCGGTGAGTACCAGCCTGCCCTCGCCGCCGGGGAACAGTTTGGCGAAGACGCCGACGAATTCGCGTTCGACATCCTCATACGCCTCGGTGAAAACCTGCAGGATGCGCTCGTCCACCTCGGCTACCACATCCAGCAGATCCTTGCGCGCGCTCTTGACGTCCTCGAGCTGGGTGGCGAGGAAGTTGTAGCGCTCCTCGAGTGCCGCGAACTCTTCCAGCGCAAGCGGATTCACCTTGCCCAGGGTGGTCAGATCCTTCTCGGCGCGTTTGGCGCGGCGTTCCTGGGTCTTGCGGTCATAGGGCATCGGCGTCGGCGCACTGACCTGCTCACCGCGCTCCTTGGCCTGCTCGTATTCCTGCCACTCCAGATCCGATGGCGGCAGTGGCACATCCGGACCGTACTCGGCGATCAGATCCGACAGCGCGATGCCGAACTGTTCGGCGATGGTCGCCTCGATCTGCTCGATACGCAGTGCCGCTTGGGCTTTGGCGACCTCGTCGCGGTGCACCGCGTCGGTGAGCTGGGCCAGCTGGGTGGTCAGCGCCCGGGCCCGCTCCTTGACCTGCTCGACCTGGGCGGCGCATTCGGTGCGGCGGCGCACCAGTTCGTCGCGGCGCGCACCCGCTTGGGCTACAACGGATTCCAGTTCGGCGGCGACCTTCGCACCGGATTCGGCGACGGCGGCGGCGACGGCGGCGGCCTGTTTGCGCGCGGCCTGGGCGCGTTCGGCACGGGCCCTGGTCTCGCGTTCGGCGCGGGCCGCGCGGCGCAGCGAATCCGCTTTGCCGCGAACCGATTCCGCACGCTCCTCGGAGGTGCGCACCGTGAGGCGGGCCTCGACCTCCATGGATCGGGCCTCGGCCAGTGCGGCGGCGGCCTCCTCCCGGTCGCGACCCGCCGATTCGGTACCCGCCATGCCCATACCGTCGTCGACATCGGATTCGAGTTCGGTACGGCGCAGCCGTTCTTCGAGATCGGCGAGCGCCGCCAGCGCCTCGTCCCGACCCGATTCGGTTTCCGCGCGCTGACCGGTGAGCCGGTCGACGTCGGCCTGGGCGGTGCGCGCCACCTCGCCGAGCCTGCCGAGCCGGTCGTAGATCACCACCAGGGCCTGATCGGATTCGTGCAGTGCGAGCAACGCCTGGTCGCCGGCATCCTTGCGGTCGGCCTGCTCGGCCAGCGCACCGGAGAGAGCGGCCTCGAGTTCCTCCGCGCGGCGCTGGGCGGCGATCAGATCGGCCTTGGCGGTGTCGATATCGGCCTGGATCTCCAGCTGACTCGGTGCGCGATCGGATCCGCCGAGCACCCAACCGGTTCCGGTGAGATCGCCGTCGCGAGTGACCACACGCAATTCCGGCCGGGCGCGGACCAGTTCGGCTGCGGCGGCGAGATCGTCGACCACCGCGACACCGGCGGTCAGTGCGGCAATGGCGCCGCGCACGCTATCCGGGCCGTCCACCACGTCGGCGAGCCAGCGGGCCGCACCGGGCAATGCACCGTTGGACCTCAGCGAACCACCGTGGGCATCGAACACGAGCGCGGCGCGACCGCCGTCGGCCTCCTTCAGCGCGCGCACCGCGGCATGGGCGGAGTCTCCGGTGTCGGCGGCAACGGCGTCGGCGAGTGGGCCGAGGGTCGCAGCGACCGCGGCCTCGAAACCACCATGCACCCGGATCAGCCCGGACAGCGGACCGAGCAGTCCCTGTGCGCGATTCTCGACCAGCCAGGCCGCGCCGTCCTTGCGTGCCAGGCCCATGCCCAACGCTTCGATGCGGGCACTCAGCGAGGCGACGCGCTTGGTGGCGTCGCGGTCCTGTTCACGCAGTTCGGTGACGCGCTGATCGGCCAGTGCGAGCGCCTGCACCGCATGCTCGTGCTGGGCGTCCAGACCCGCCTCACCGGCCTCGAGTTCACCGAGTTCGCCTTGGACGGTATCGAATTCGGCCTGGGCCGCCTCGCCGCGCTGCCGGGCCTCACCGATCGCGACGGTCAGCCGGGTGATCTCCGCATCCACCGACTGCGATCTGGTGCGCAGGGTCTCGACCTGACCCGAGAGCCGGGCCAGCCCCTCGCGCCGGTCGGCGATGGCGCGCACCGCGGCCAGATGCGCCTGTTCGGCGGCCTTGGCGGCCTGCTCGCGTTCGGCGAGTGCGTCGCGTGCCGCCTCCAGGGTTTCGGCCGCGATCTCAACGGCCTCGCGCAGTTCGGCCTCCTCGGCCTCCACGCGGTCGGCCTCGGCCTCGAGCTGCTCGGGATCGCGGCCGCTGCCGACGGGCAGTTCGGTGTGCAGGTTGCGGGCCCGGTCGCCCGCGATGCGGATGGTGGCATTGACGCGCTCGGCCAGTGCGGACAGCTGGAACCAGATCTGTGCGGCGGCCTCGGCGCTCGGGGTGAGCCGGGACAGCTGGAACTCCTGCTGCGCCAGTGCGGCATTCGCGGCGTCGAGTTCGGTCTGCACGGTGATCTGCTGCTCGCGGGCGTAGGCCTCTTTGCTCTGCTGGCTCTCCAGCTCGTTGCGCCGGGTGACCAGATCGTCGGCGGCCAGGCGCAGGCGCGCGTCACGAAGGTCGGCCTGCACGGTCTGGGCACGGCGGGCCACCTCGGCCTGTCTACCGAGCGGTTTGAGCTGGCGGCGCAGTTCGGTGGTGAGGTCGGTGAGGCGGGCGAGGTTGGCCTGCATCGCCTCCAGTTTGCGGACCGCCTTCTCCTTGCGCTTGCGATGCTTGAGCACACCGGCGGCTTCCTCGACGAAAGCGCGGCGGTCCTCGGGGCGCGATTCCAGGATGGCGGACAGTTGGCCCTGTCCGACGATGACGTGCATTTCCCGGCCGATGCCGGAGTCGCTGAGCAGCTCCTGCACATCCATCAGACGGCAGGAGCTGCCGTTGATCTCGTATTCCCCCGCGCCGTCGCGGAACATGCGCCGGGTGATGGAAACCTCGGCGTAGTCGATCGGCAGCGCACCGTCGGAGTTGTCGATGGTCAGCGTGACCTCGGCGCGCCCGAGCGGCGCCCGGCCGGAGGTACCGGCGAAGATGACGTCCTGCATCTTGCCGCCGCGCAGCGCTTTCGCACCCTGTTCGCCCATCACCCAGGTGAGCGCATCGACGACATTGGATTTGCCAGAACCGTTCGGGCCGACCACACAGGTAATGCCCGGTTCGAAGCGCAAGGTCGTCGCGGACGCGAAGGACTTGAAACCCTTCAACGTCAGACTCTTCAGGTGCAAATTCGACGACCCTTCCGTGCGCGGTGGTCGGACATACGTCGTCCCATGGAGCGACCAGCCATGCTATCGGTGCCCCACCCTGGACACTCGTAGGGTATCGACTCGCCCCGCGATATCCAGTATTTCAATGTGCTCTGGGTTTGCTCGGGCAGGGGCTCGCGGTGGTGTGGCGGGCGATCCTGCATCAACGCCGCACCGGGCCCGCGCGGACCCTCAGCAGGTCGCCAGCGGGCAGCAAGTAGTCGATGGCTCGGCCGCTTCGATGCTGATCAGCCATCGAGCGCATTGCGGTTGGCTGTGCGGACGGGTTGCAGGCCTGGGCAGATATCGGTGCCGATGTGGAGTACTTCTCCGTTCTCGAGCCGATGTCCGATGGCTTCCGCAACCACCTCGGCGACGGCATCCACCTTGGCTGCTGTGTGTCCCGTGGACAAGCGATCTGCCGACCCGCATGGATATCGCGGACCGATATCGAACCCACGACCGTGAACAGTATGGCGGTCGAAATTCGCTGTGGCAGTGAACAACTCGGCGATAGCCGCCTGGTTCGAGCTGCAGCGATATCACCGCTGCCGACGGCCGGTTCCGCAACCTCGAGGCCGATCATTCCCGGCTGAATCAATCGGATCGCGCTTGCGCTATCGCCGAACTCCCGGGACGCATACGATCCAGTCTGATTCGCCAGGGAAACGTTCGTCGGGGAGTGCAGCGCATGCCATCGGCCAAGACCAGCACCATGCTCGGCCTGGTCCGTCATGCGACGACGCTGCGGCTGACCCGGATCGCCACGCTGGTCGCGGGCAGTCTGGTCTTTCTCTACGCATGTGAGGTCAGCCGGAAAAGCGATCTGTCCGATGTGTGGACCCAGCTCGCCATCGCCGCCGTGCTCGCCCTGACCGGCCTGATAACCGCCTGGTTCGAGGTGCGAGCCGCCGACCACGCGGTACTCCGCGCCCGCACCGAGATCCGCGGCTTCCTCATCGAATCCGATGACATATCGGTGCGTGCCCGCATCACCCGCTCCGGCGACCTGGTCTTCCACGGCCACGATTCCAGCGGCACCCACCCCGCGTACGAATGGGACTGGGCCTTCCGCGCCGGTACCTTCCCTGCCATCCGCGCCGCCCTCGGCGGCAAGGGTGACCTGCTGGAACTCCTGGAGCGCACGGTTCCGCACTGGGATCGCCGGGATCGCTACGACCCCGGCGCCTGGCTGCACAACCAGGGCATTCCCGCCGCCTTCCGCGAACGCGGCGACTCCTCCAGCCGCACCACGCGCGTCCTGCCCGTCATCGAGCCCGAAATCGCCGACCATGATCCAGACGCCCCACCGTCCGGCGAATTCTCCGGACCACAAGAACTGACGAGCACCCGACGCACCACATCGCCACACCGACGAACCCGCGCCGCAGACCACGATCGGCCCGAACGTTCGGGCCGCCGCCGCGAGCCAGCACCCGAGCAAAGCGCACCAACGCCCACGCGCCGCAGAGCCCTCGCCGACCAACACCGCCCCACCCCCTCGGCCGATGACCGCGCCGACCAACCGGCCACACGCCGCGGCGAACTCCCAGCACGAAGACGCAACCAGCCGCCGAAAACCCAGCGATACGCGCCCGCGAGCGACCGCTGGGATGCACCACTCAACGACGACTTCGACGAGCCACCCAACCCCCGCTGGCACGAACCACCTGGTGACCGTTGGGACGCACCATCGAGCGACCGCCACAACGAAGCACTGGGCGATCGCTGGGACGCACCGGTGAGCAGCGACTGGGACGCACCATCGAGCGACCGCCGAAGCGAACCATCGAGCGCCCGCTGGAATGCACCCCCGAACTCCCACTCGGATGCCCCGGCGAGTGACCGGTGGGAGGCGCAGCGGAGCGCCCGCTGGAACGAACCACCGAGCGACGGGTGGGACGTATCGCCGAGCGACCGCCGGAACGAACCCCAGGCGTCCCGCCATGCGCGATCGGACACACCCGGCTACGCGCCATCGAACGATCGCCGCGCGGACCCAGCGAACCGACGCCGCGACGACTCACCACACCCTCGCAACACCGAAACCCCAAGTGGCGGCTGGCCCGAGACATCGGACGCGCACCACCGCAACCTCGCGCCGCGCCCCCGAAACCAAAACTCCGGCGCACACCGTCATGCCCGATCCGGCGCCAATAACCCCGAATCGCCGCACACGTCCGAATCGCAGAGCCAGCGATGGACCGAACCACCCGAACGTCGTCGCCGCAGATAAATCTCGTCACCCACCGCCCGGTCCCCACATCGGCCGGGCCTGCGAACGCGGCTTGCTCGGTGGCCAACAGACCTGGGAGGCCCTGAGCCGGGCAGGCGTGGATCGGGTTCTGACATCGCACTGACGCGCTGCGCCCGAAACGGGCTTGACATTCCACAATGGAGGATGCATTCTGATTTCACCTTCCAATGTGGAATATGGATCTAGCTGTTAGGACCTGGACATGGAAATCTCGCCTGGTACTCGGGCCTCCGATGCGGAGCGCGAGAAGGTTGTGCGGCTGCTCGGGCGGCATATGGCCGATGGTCGGATCGACCTCGCCGAATACGATCAGCGTGTCGCCCGCGTGTACGAGACCGGAGTGCGCGACGATCTGCAGCTGGTGCTGTCGGATCTGCCGAAACTGCCGAAAGAGTCCGCAGTACAGAAGAATTCGACCGCGCGCTTCCCGATCTGGCAGCAGATCGAAGGCACATCGTGGCTCGGCGTCAGCGTGCTGGTGCTCGCTATCTGGGGCGCGATCTCGATCAGCGTCGGTGAATTCACCTACCCGTGGCCGATCTGGGTCATCGGCCCGTGGGGTGCGGTGCTCGCCTTCCGGATGCTGGCCGGTTTCGAATCCGGCCGATTCGGGCGCCACACCAACTGACGTGTGGTCGCGGTCAGCAGCCGGGCACTGCTCGAGCCTTCAGCCGTGCCACACGGATGATGGTGTCGCACATCGGGTTTGCGTATCGATCCGCTGTGGTATTACGGAATCGTGAGGGCTTCAAAGTATTTGGCCTCGCTCGTGAGTGTGCTGGTGGCCGGTTTTGCGATTTCTGTTCTGACCGTTCGCCCTGCCGTCGCGGCGCCGCATGTGGTCGATGAGGCTCCGCTGGATGGATCGGTATCGCGGGTGGATATCTATTCGCCCGCGATGGACCGGGTGGTGAGCAACAGGGTGATCCGGGCCGCGGGCGGTCCGGCACCGACGCTGTACCTGCTCACCGGTATCGGCGGTGGCACCGACGGCATCTCGTGGTGGGACGATACGGATGTCCGGCAGTTCTTCGCGGACAAGCATGTCAATGTGGTGATGCCGATCGGCGGGGCCTACAGCATGTACACCGACTGGCTCAGCGACGATCCGGCGGTCGGCCGCAACCGGTGGCAGACCTACCTCTCCCGGGAACTCCCCGCGGTCCTCGACCCCCGGCTGGGCAGCACCGGTCGCAATGCGATCGCGGGTGTGTCGATGAGTGCGGGATCCGCGGTCGACCTCGCGATTCAGTCACCCGATGTGTACAGCGCCGTGGCGGCCTACAGCGGCTGCCCGTGGACCTCGGACGCGCTCGGGGTGGCGATGATCAGTGCGCAGGTGATCCGCGGTGGCGCCAATCCGGTCAATATGTGGGGCGAGCTGGGCCAAGGAATTTGGCGGGTGCACGACGCATTCACCAATGCCGCCGCACTGACGGGCAAGACGATCTACCTGTCGGCCGCCACCGGCACCCCGGGCCCGATCGATGAGGGCGGGCTCGGCTTCCCGCCGATCGAGGCGATCGCCAGCTCGTGCACGGACGCGTTCGCCGACCGACTCCGCGAGCTCGGGCTACCGGTCGTCCACGTCAACCGGCCCGAAGGGTCGCATACCTGGGGTCAGTTCGAGACCGACCTGCACGATTCCTGGCCGCATCTGGCCCGCGCACTCGGCGTTTGATCGGGATTCGCCAGCCCGGCGACGCTACGGTGGGATGTCATGGACACCGTCGCCCTCCCGGAGCGCGCCGACGTCCCGTCCCCGCAGACCTCGCGAATGATCGGGCCGGTCCGGCCGGTTGTCGTCGCGGCCGGATGTCTCATCCTGCTGCAGTTGGCAGTTCGCTATTGGGTGGCCGATAGCGGTTACTTCTACTGGGACGACCTCATTCTGGTCGGCCGGGCAGGAACCTATCCGCTCTGGTCGACGGATCTGCTGCTGTACAACCACGATGGACATTTCATGCCGCTGGCCTTCGCCACGGCCTGGGTGGTGACCGCGGTGGCGCCGTTGACCTGGGCGGGGCCGGTGCTGTCGCTGCTGGTCCTGCAACTCGGGGCGTCGGTGGCGGTGCTCCGGATGCTGATCGTGCTGGTCGGCGCGCGCTGGGCGATTCTGGTCCCGCTGGTGTTCTACCTATTCTGCCCGCTGACACTGCCGGCATACGCATGGTGGGCCGCCGCCCTCAATGCGCTGCCGCTGCAATTCGCCCTCGCCTGGGTGATCGGCGATGCGGTGCGGCTGACCGACAGCGGTCGGCGCCGGTACGCGCTATCGGGGACCGTGGTGTTCGCAGTAGCGCTGCTGTTCTTCGAGAAGTCGGCAATCGTCCCGTTTGCCGCCTTCGCCGTTGCCGTACTCACCCGCCACGTCGATGGTCTCGGATCCGCGATCCGCATGGTTGTACGGCGTGGCGCGGCGCTGTGGGCCGGATCCGGTGCGGTGATGGTCTGTTGGCTGGCCGGATATCTCACGGTCGTGAATGTTTCGGCGCTGCACAGCAGTCCGGGGGAACTGCGCGAGTTGCTGCCCGGCGCAACATCATTGGGCATTGTGCCGACACTGTTCGGCGGGCCGTGGAGCTGGGAGCGCTGGCTGCCGTCGACGCCGTGGGCGAATCCGCCGGGCTGGGCGGTGGTGTTCGCGTGGGTCTGTTTGTCGGCCCTGGCGGTGCTGTCGATGCGTGCCCGGCTTCGTATCGGGCCGGTGTGGGTGGCGACGGCGGTGTATGTGCTGGTGGCCCAAGTGCCGGTGGCGCTGGCCCGCAGTGGGCCGAATACCGCGGGCGAACTGCTGCAGTCCCTGCGCTACTTCGCCGATATGGCGGTGGTGTTGACCGCGGCAGGTGCGCTGATATTGCGTGCCCGCCCGCGTGACGTGTTGCATGCCCGCCCGCGTGAGAACGTACGCGTGTTGCGTCACCAGGCGCCCGTGTTGGTTCCCGGCCCTGACGCCGACGCGCACCTCTCGCGTTTCTGGCCACGTGGCCGCGCCCGTTTGCTGTTGTCCAGCTTGTGTGGCCGCACCTACGCGTTGCGGCGCGGTCCGCGCACCACCGCCGCGCTGACGGTGCTGTTCCTAGTGAGCAGCCTCTGGTCCACAACCACGTTCGTGCGCTCATGGCACATAAACCCGACCAAAACCTATGTCACCAACGTGAAGTCGGCGCTGGCCCACTCCGACGGTGCACCCATGCTCGAACAAGAAGTGCCGTGGACCGTCCTGAATCCAACGACATACCCCCAGAATCTGACCAGCCACGTCCTCGCACCGCTCGCGTCCGCCACCACCTTCGCCGATTCGACAACACATCTGCGCATGATCACCGACAGCGGCACGATCGTCGAAGCGGCCGTCTGGTGGAACCGCAGCATCCTGCCCGGTCCGGACCCCAACTGCGGCTACCGAGTGCGAGGCCCCCAACCGACCGACATCCCGCTCGACGGCCCGATGCTCGAACACGAATGGACCGTCCAACTCAACTACCTCGCCAACCGAGACGACCGCATAACCGTCTCTTTCGAACACGGCACCCCGGTCTCCGCCCCCGTCCGAACCGGCCTGAACACCGTCTACATCCGCGTAACCGGCAGCGGCTCCACCCTCCGAATCAGTCCCCGCACCCCCGGCCTCGACCTCTGCATCGGCGTCGGCCCCGTAGGCGTCGCCTCCTACGACAACTGACCACCCCACGGCGCGTGCCTCATCTACCAGGAGCAACAGCTCCTACCACGGTATTCGCTACGCGCTTCAGCTCCGCACATAATTCGGGCCGCCTACCGTTCTCGTGCACCGAAGCCTCGAATGTCCCCGTTCCCGCTGCCAGGCCGGGCTGCGGATTCCGAGCCACCTCGAATGCGATGTCGCAGAAGTAATCCGACTGCGCCCAATACAGCTGGACCGCAGGCCGGTCGCCGATTGTCAGCGGCGTACTCGCGCGACCGGGCGGACCGAACTACAGAATGGCGAAGGCGACGACCAGACCGAGCGCGAAGTGCGCCGCCGCCACCACGAGAACTTCGGTGGTGTAGGCATCGGCAGCCAGCGCCGCACCGATATCGATGCCGAGTGCCCGCTCGATGACCCGGACCGAGATCACCTGCGCGACAATGCCGACCAACCCGTAGACGCTGGCGGCAATGAGCCCCTCGGACAGTTTGCCCGCCGAGGCGTAGGTCGCGAG
Source organism: Nocardia sp. NPDC004604 (assembly GCF_040609795.1). Lineage (NCBI taxonomy): Bacteria > Bacillati > Actinomycetota > Actinomycetes > Mycobacteriales > Nocardiaceae > Nocardia > Nocardia sp. NPDC004604. The sequence continues at coordinate 21,002 of NZ_JBEXLC010000046.1, read as the reverse complement.
CACCACGATGAGGGCCATGCTGACCATGCCCGCGGCGGTGACGATAATGGCATTGGGCTTACCCGCGGCGACCAGCGCGCGCAGTTTGCCGGGTGTGGTCAGATCGATGGCGTAGAAGCCGAAGAGCATGAGGGCCAAGCCGACAATGGCGTAGAGGATGATGGCTCCGACGCCGGTGCCGAGCGAGTTCCAGTAACCCGATTCGAGGGCAACTGCGGTCATCGTGATCCTTCCGAGGTGAGGTCGCGTGCTGGCTTATTGCGTAATGCGGTGCGGGACAAAGGCGGAGCCATCGTCGGTGATCAATCCCGCGGTCTCGCGGATGCCGAGTCCGGCCGCATTGTCACCGACGATCCAGGCACCCAGAACGGGACGCATATCGTCGAATTCCGGTAGCGGGTCCAGCAATTGGTAGACGAAACCCTCTTCGCCATAGACCCCGCCCGTCGCGGTCTCCAGCCCCGCGCCGACAATGGTCATATTCGCGCCCTCGCGCCCGAGTTTCGGCTTGCGGATGTATTCGGTGAGCTCATTGGGCTGATCGAGGTAGGCGGGCAGCAGATTCGGATGTCCGGGGTACATCTCCCACAGCACCGCGAGAATCGCCTTATTGCTGAGCAATGTTTTCCACAGCGGTTCGACCCACATGGTCTGCGGCAGACTCGCGACCACCCGCTTGCCGAAATCGTCGTCGAGCACCCACTCCCACGGATAGAGCTTGAAGATCGCATCGATCGAGCCCTCGGCCAGATCGACGAAACGCTCCAGCTCGCTATCGAATCCGACCTCCTCGATCGGCAGCGCGATGGTGTCGAATCCGGCCTCGGCGGCGGTCTCCTGCATATACGCGGTGGTGACATTGTCCTCGCCGGTGGCATCCGCCCCGGACCAGGTGAAGTGCAGTTGCGACGAGGGCAGGATGTCGCGCAGCTCGGTCCAGCGCTCGACCAGCTTCTCGTGCAGTGAATTCCACTGATCACCATCGGGATACAGCGCGGTCAGCCAGTGCCACTGCACAATTGCGGCCTCGAGCAGTGACGTCGGCGTATCGGCGTTGTACTCCAACAGTTTTGCGGGACGGCGCGCGTCATATCTCAGATCGAAGCGCCCGTAGACATGTGGGTCACTGCGCCGCCATGATTCGGCGATCGGCCCCCAACTCCACTCGGGCAGACCGAAATCCTTGTACCGCTCGGTGAGCACCACCTGCTCGACCGCATTGAGGCACATCGAATGCAGCAATTCGACATCGGCCTCCAGCGCGAGAATCTCCGACATCTCGAATTCGTAGTGCACCGATTCGTCCCAGTACGGCCGGGGCAGACCACTCGCATCCCGTCCCGGTGCGCCGTAGACCAGCCCCTGCCCTTCGATGATCTGCTGCCACCCCGCTCGTGGGGCACTCCGTACTCGCCGCATTACGAACCACCGCCGCCGCTCTTGCTACTGGTGCCGAGGCCGCCGCGGGTAACGGTGCTGCCGCTCTTGGTGGTGATCTGAGCGCCCTTGGGCTGCACCGTGGTTCCGCCCGTCGGCGGTTTGCCGACGGTATTGTTGCCGCCGTAGTAGTAGCGGTATTGGCTGCCGTTGTAGATGAATATCCCGTTGCTGAGCAGGTGCGCGCCGCCCGCCCCGGACCCGACGGCGTTCGAGGCCGTCTCGCACTGGTCGTCGGGTGTGACGATCTCCTGACCGTTCTGATCGATCACGGTGCAGTATGCGGTCACCTCGTCGGGCTTGGTCAGCGCCTTGTAGGCGAGGTAGCCACCGCCGACCAATCCCGCGACACCGACGATGGCGACACCGCCGATGAGCACGCGCTTGCGGGTGCGCTTCTTGTGCTCGGCGGCGGCCGCGGCGGCCTGCTGCGCCTCTTCGGCGCGCTTGCGGGCCTTGTCCCGCGCCCGCGCCTCGGCCACCGTCGGCGGACGAGGCTGGGTTACTCCGGACTCTTGGCGCTGGATGCTGCCCGCTCGCGGCGGTGTTCCGAACCGACGGGGTTCGGTGCCCGGCGGTACCGGTGGGGGTGTTTCTGATTCGAAGCCTGCGGAGCCGGGAGCTGCCGCAGAGTCGGCTGGACTCGGCTCTGCTCCCGCCCCGGTTGATGATGCACCGGCGGCCGGTGCCGAAGGTACGACGCCCGGTGCGGATTCCGGTGCGGCCGACCGCGATCCAGCGGCATCAGCGCCCGGCGCCGAATCGGGCGCACCGGACTGCTCCGCATCGTCTCCCGTACCCGGACCCCCCGTACTCAACGATCACGTCCCTGGGTCGTCGCACCTACCACTAACGCTCCTCGAATCCGGACAAATCGCCCCGCGGGGGTTCCCAGCTTTCCACAACCAGGTCAACCCGACCAGGTGTATCACCCGAACGCAAGAGATCCAGCAGCATTTCGCATGCGGGTCGCGGCCCCTCCGCCACCACATGCACCCGGCCGTCGCGCGAATTGGTGGCATATCCGACCACACCGAGCGCCAGCGCCCGCGAACGAGTCCACCAGCGGAAGCCAACGCCCTGCACGTAACCGTGCACCCACGCGCTCAGCCGGACCTGTTCCGGGTGCGGCGCCGCCATCACGCCTCGATATCGAAGGTCAGTGTCACCTTGGCACCCGCCTTCAGCGTCCGGCCGACGGTGCAGACCTTGTCGATGGCACGCTGGACAGTGACCAGCAACCGCTCCCGCGCCTGCTCGTCCAGGTCGCTGAGGTCGAGTTCGAACACCTCGTCGAGCTGCGGGTACACCTCGTTCTCGCGGTCGGCGTCGCCGGAGACACGAATGGTCGCGTCGAAACTGTCACCCAGCTTGCGCGCGAGCGGGACGTCCGCGCTCAGTCCGGAGCAGCCCGCCAGGGCGATCTTCAGCAGCTCACCCGGGGTGAACGCACCCGGTACGCCCTGCGATGCGATCAATACCTCGGCACCGCGCGAGCTGCGGCCGGTGTACGCCCTGGTCCCGGTGCGCTCGACCCACAGCGTGGTCGGCTCGGTCGCGGCGGGCGCGCTGGTCGGGGTCGCGGATGCGGTGGTCTGGTCAGCCATGGTTTCGATCCTGCCAGTTCCGCCTCTCCGAATATTCAGGCCATACCAGTTGGGTGCCCCTCGAGTCCCGCTCAGGTCCTGCGTCGTGTGCCTGGTCGGGTCTTGGGCGTACCCGACGAGTTACCCATGTTCTTCCGAAATCAGTTGTCATGTCGCTCGCAACAGCTGCCGCTACCGTCGCTATTCCTGGAAGCGGTACCCCATACCCGCCTCGGTCAGCAGATGCTTCGGATTCGACGGATCGACCTCGAGCTTGCGCCGCAACTGCGCGAGATATACCCGCAGATAATGGGTTTCGGTGGCATACGACGGTCCCCACACCTCGCGCAGCAGTTCACGCCGCCCGACCAGCTTGCCCCGATTGCGCACCAGCATCTCGAGCATCCCCCATTCGGTCGGGGTCAGATGCACCGGCTCACCGTTCTTGGTGACCTTCTTCGCGGCGAGGTCGACGGTGAACGAGGAGGTCACCACCACCGGATCCGCGGTATCGGTATCGGTGGCACCGCGCCGGACCGCGGCCCGCAGCCGCGCCAGCAGTTCGTCCATACCGAACGGTTTGGTGACGTAGTCGTCCGCGCCCGCGTCCAGCGCCTCCACCTTGTCGGTCGAATCGGTCCGCGCCGAGAGCACGATCACCGGCGCGGCGGTCCAGCCGCGCAGCCCGGCCAATACCTCGATACCGTCCATATCCGGCAGGCCGAGATCCAAGATGACCACATCGGGATGCTTATCGGCGGCCGCGCGCAGTGCGGCGGCACCGGTGCCCGCGGTGATCACCTCATAGCCGCGCACCGACAGGTTGATGCGCAGGGCGCGCACGATCTGCGGTTCGTCATCGACCACCAGCACCCTGGTCGACGGTGCATCCTGCTTCTTGTCGGTCATCACGACTTCCTGTGCGGTCCGGGGCAGCGGTGCTTCCACATCGGTTGTGATCATCATCGGCCGCTCACTTCGGTTTCGTCGGCAGGCAGGTCCACGATCATGGTCAATCCTCCGCCTGGTGTCGGTTCGGCGTGCACAGTGCCGCCCATCGCCTCGACGAATCCGCGCACCACCGACAGGCCGAGCCCGACTCCGGTGGTGTTGTCGCGATCGCCGAGCCGCTGGAACGGCTCGAACAATTGCTCCTCGGCCCCCGGCGGCACACCGGGGCCGACATCGATCACGGCGATCGACACGCGGTCGCCGTCACGTTCCGCGGTCACCCGCACGGGTGTGTCGCGCGTCGAATGCCGCAGCGCATTATCGATCAAATTGGCGAGCACGCGCTCGAGCAGACCGCTGTCGGCCCGCACCGAGACCTCGCCGACCTCCACCTTCACCCGATCCATGGCCGCCCGCCGCAGCCCGCGCGCGCCCATCCCGACGCTCACCAGGGCCTGGTGCACCACCTCGTCCATATACACCCGACGGAACTGCGGCTGTACGACACCGACCGCCAGCCGCGACGAATCGAGCAGATTGCCGACGAGCGCGGTCAGCTGATCCACCGATTCCTCGATCGTTTCCAGCAATTCGACGGTGTCCTCGGGCGAGAACTCGATGTCATCGCTGCGCAGACTGGACACCGCGGCCTTGGCCCCGGCCAGCGGTGTGCGTAGGTCGTGGCTCACCGCGGACAGCAGCGCCCGACGCAACCGGTCGGCCTCGAGCAATGCCGCGGCGGCGCTGGCCTCCTCGGCGAGCCGGGATTGCCGGACCAACCCGGCCGCCTGGTTGGCGACCGCGTTGAGAACGGGTCGGTCGGTTGCGGCCAGTGGGCGTCCTGCCAGCAGCAACCAGCTCGTCGCATCGCCCGCCTGGATGGCGGTCTCGGCCTCCGATGCGCGCTGCGGCGGACTGGTGCCGACCGCGGCGATCACCTCATCGCCGCACAGCATGCTGACCGCGCGCAGACCATAGGTCTCGCGGACCTGTTCCAGCAGATTGGGCAGATCCGCTCCGTGCAGCACGGCACCGGCGAACAGTGTCAGCAACTCGGCCTGGTGGGAGGCCCGGCGCGCCTGGCGGGTCTGTTTGGCGGCCACATCCACCAGCGCCGCGACCGCCACCGCCACGATCAGCAACACCACAACCGTGACGAAACTGTCCGGTTCGGCAATCGTGAGGCTGTAGCGCGGCTCGACGAAGAACCAGTTCAACAGCATGCCCGACAGCAACGCCGACAGTGCCGCGGGGACAACGCCACCCAGCAGCGCGACCGCGACGACGCCGATGAAAAACAGCGCGCTGAGACCGCCGAGTTCGAGATAACCGTCGACCAAGGAGCAGATGACCGAGACCAGCATCGGCACCAGGACGGCCGCCAGCCAGGCCCGGATCGGCTGCCGCGGCATCAGCGAATAGCGGCGCATGCCACGGTGAGCTTCCTCATGCGTGACCATGTGCACGTCGATCTTGCCGGAGGCCTGCACCACCGCGGAGCCGATGCCCTCGTCGAGCATGCGCGCCCAGCGCGAGCGCCGCGACGTGCCGAGCACCAACTGCGTCGCGTTCACCTCGCGGGCGAACTCCAGCAGCGTATTCGGCACATCATCACCGGTGACCGTATGCAGCGACGCGTCCAGACTGGCGGCCAGTTCTCGCAATCGAGCCAGCCGCTCTGCCGACACACCCGCCAGTCCATCGCCGCGCACCACATGCACCAGCATCAGCTCGGCACTGGATTTCGTCGCGATCCGGCTGGCCCGGCGCACCACGGTCTCCGACTCCGGACCGCCGGTCACCGCGACGACGACGCGTTCGCGCGCCTCCCACAGATCCGTGATCTTGTGGTCGGCACGATATTTCGCCAGGGCGGCGTCGACCTGGTCGGCCAGCCATAGCAGCGCCAACTCGCGCAGCGCGGTGAGGTTACCCGGCCGGAAGTAGTTGCGCAGTGCCGCATCGACCCTGTCCGCGGCGTAGACATTGCCGTGGGACAGCCTGCGCCGCAACGCTTCCGGTGTGATGTCGACCAGTTCGACCTGGTCGGCGCTGCGCACCACGGCGTCGGGCACCGTCTCCTTCTGCTGGATGCCGGTAATCTGCTCGACGACGTCGTTGAGGCTCTCCAGATGCTGCACATTGACCGTCGAGATCACATCGATCCCCGCGTTCAGCAAATCCTCGACGTCCTGCCAGCGCTTCTCGTGTTTGCTGCCGGGCGCATTGGTATGGGCGAGCTCGTCGACCAGCACCACCGTGGGCTGACGCCGCAGCACCGCCTCCACATCGAGTTCGGGCAGCGTGGTGCCGCGGTAGGCCACCATGCGCGGCGGAATCCGCTCGATACCTTCCAACAGCTCGGCGGTCTTGGCCCGACCGTGTGTCTCCACTACCCCAGCTACCACGTCGCGGCCGCGTTCGAGTCGGCGATGGGCCTCGCCCAACATCGCGTAGGTCTTACCGACTCCCGGGGCCGCACCGAGGTAGATGCGCAGTTGGCCGCGTTTCACTCGTCCATCATCGCGCGCCACGGCGTGTCGCCGGAGATCCGTACTGGGTCTGTTACGGCGGCGGATTGCCATGCCCGCGCTTCGCGCCCCTCCACCACCGTCGATAGCGCGCGGATGGCCAGCGCGCACAGCACAAATCCGATGATCACCGCGACCGCGACAGCCGACATGAGGACCCTTTCACCAATCGACAGAACCCCGGCCGCGCTGGATTGCTCCGCATGACCGGACCATGACTTTCTACTCCCGTATAGGCCGCCCATCTCGATCTTTACGGTGTGTTGACGGCTTGTCGGCCGACCTTGACGGCATCCTTTCAACCGTGGTCGAACGGTTCGCGTAAATGAACCGTCAATGCTGTCCAATGGTCCGCTAAGGACCCGTAAACACACTCGGCACCAGCTCGAATGACCGCTTGACTCACCCTGTCGCGCTCCGTACATGGAGCGCCATTGGAGGTTGTGTAAATGTCTGTCGTGGTGTTCACGGTGCTCACCGTGGCGATCTTCGCGCTGCTGGGTCTGGTCCAGCGGGGGGTGGAGAAGCTGTGATCGCGAACCTGATCGGTTTGGTTCTGGCCGTCCTCGTCGCTGTCTACATGGTGGCGGCGCTGCTTTTCCCCGAGAGGTTCTAGGTGAACACGACCACAGCGGGGATCGCCTTCCTGGCGGCCCTGATCATCGCGCTGGCCCTGGTTCATGTGCCGCTCGGCGACTACATGTTCCGGGTCTACAGCGCCAAGAAACACTCCCGCGCCGAGCGGGTCATCTACAAGGCCATCGGCGTGCACCCCGAGGTCGAACAGAGCTGGGGCGTCTACGCCCGCAGCGTGCTGGCGTTCTCCGCGGTCAGCATTCTGTTCCTGTTCTTCTTCCAGCTGATCCAGGGCAAACTCCCACTGCATCTCAACGATCCGGGCACCGAGATGACCCCGGCGCTGGCGTGGAACACCGCGATCAGCTTCGTGACGAATACGAACTGGCAGAACTACTCCGGTGAGTCGACCCAGGGCCACCTGGTGCAGATGGCCGGGCTCGCGGTGCAGAACTTCGTCTCCGCGGCCGTCGGTATGGCGGTGGCGGTCGCGCTGGTGCGTGGCTTCGCCCGCAGGCACACCGGCGATCTGGGCAACTTCTGGGTGGACCTGGTGCGCGGGACCATCCGCATTCTGCTGCCGATCGCGTTCGTTTTCGCGATCGTGCTCGTCGCCGGTGGCGCGATCCAGAACTTCCACCTGCACGACCAGATCGCTCAGGCGCTCAACGGCACCGAGCAGACGATCACGGGCGGGCCGGTGGCCAGCCAGGAGGTGATCAAGGAACTCGGCACCAACGGCGGCGGCTTCTACAACGCCAACTCCGCACACCCGTTCGAGAACCCCAACGCGTGGACCAATTGGCTCGAGATCTTCCTGCTGCTGGTGATCAGTTTCTCGCTGCCACGCACCTTCGGCCGGATGGTCGGCAGCAAGCGCCAGGGGTACGCGATCGTGGCGGTGATGGGCACCATCGCGCTGATCAGCGTGACCCTGCAGAACTATTTCCAACTGCAGCACCACGGCACCGTCCCCACCGCAATCGGCGCATCCCTCGAGGGCGTCGAAACCCGTTTCGGTGTGGCCGATTCTGCGACGTTCGCCACCGCGACCACGCTGACTTCGACCGGTGCGGTGGACTCGTTCCACGATTCCTACACCAGCCTCGGCGGCATGATGACGATGTTCAACATGCAGCTCGGTGAGGTCGCCCCCGGTGGTACCGGTTCAGGTCTGTACGGCATGCTCATCCTCGCGGTGATCACCGTCTTCGTCGCCGGTCTCATGGTCGGCCGCACCCCGGAGTACCTCGGCAAGAAGATCACCCCACGCGAAATCAAACTCGCCGCTTCCTACTTCCTGATCAGCCCGCTCATCGTGCTCGTCGGCACGGCCGCCGCGATGGCCATGCCCGGACAACGCGCCGGCATGCTCAACTCCGGACCACACGGACTCTCGGAAGTGTTGTACGCCTTCACCTCCGCAGCCAACAACAACGGCTCCGCTTTCGCGGGCTTGAGCGGCAACACCGAGTGGTACAACACCGCCCTGGGTCTGGCCATGGTCTTCGGCCGCTTCCTGCCCATCATCTTCGTACTGGCCCTCGCCGGTTCACTCGCCCAACAGGGACAGACCCCCGAATCGATCGGCACACTGCCGACGCACCGGCCGCAGTTCGTCGGCATGGTCGTCGGCGTCACTGTGATCCTGGTCGCGCTGACCTTCCTGCCCGCACTCGCACTCGGGCCGCTCGCCGAAGGAATCCACTGATATGTCCACTACGACAACCGAACCGAACACCGCATCGGTCCACAATCGCGAGCGCAAACGTGGCGTCCAGCGGGGCGTGCTCGACCCGAAGATGCTGCTGACATCCATTCCCGACGCGGTGAAGAAGCTCGATCCGCGCGTCATGTGGCGCAATCCGGTGATGCTCATCGTCGAGATCGGCGCGGTCTGGTCGACCGTGCTCGCGCTGACCAAGCCGACGTTCTTCTCCTGGGCAATCGTCGTATGGCTCTGGCTCACCGTCATCTTCGCCAATCTGGCCGAGGCGGTGGCGGAGGGACGGGGTAAGGCGCAGGCCGATACCCTGCGTAAAGCCAAGACCGACACCATGGCTCGGCGACTGGTCAACTGGTCGCCCGGCGCGCGCATCGTCGAGGAAAGCGTCGGGGCTCCTGCGCTGCAACGCGGCGACTATGTCGTGGTGGAGGCGGGCCAGGTCATTCCGGGTGACGGTGATGTCGTGGACGGCATTGCCTCGGTGGACGAATCGGCCATCACCGGCGAATCCGCACCGGTCATCCGGGAATCCGGCGGTGACCGATCGGCGGTCACCGGCGGCACCACGGTGCTCTCGGACCGGATCGTCGTCAAGATCACTCAGGAGCCGGGTGCGAGCTTCATCGACAAGATGATCGCCCTCGTCGAGGGCGCATCACGGCAGAAGACGCCGAACGAGATCGCGCTGAACATCCTGCTCGCGGCTTTGACCATCATCTTCGTGTTCGCGGTCGCCACCCTGCAGCCGTTGGCGATCTTCGCCAAGTCGAACAACCCAGGGGTGCCCGATACTTCGGCATTGGATGTACACGGCGTCACCGGAATCGTGATGGTCTCGCTGCTGGTATGTCTGATCCCGACCACCATCGGCGCGCTGCTGTCGGCCATCGGCATCGCCGGTATGGACCGCCTGGTCCAGCGCAATGTGCTCGCCATGTCCGGACGCGCCGTCGAGGCCGCCGGTGACGTGAACACCCTGCTGCTGGACAAAACCGGCACCATCACCCTCGGCAACCGCCAAGCCTCGGAATTCGTACCGATGCCCGGCATCCCGGATGACGAACTGGCCGATGCCGCACAGCTTTCCAGCCTCGCCGACGAAACCCCCGAGGGTCGCTCCATCGTCGTCTACGCGAAGCAGGCGTTCAACAAACGTGAGCGCACCCCGGGCGAGCTGACCGGCGCGACCTGGGTGGAATTCACCGCCCAGACCCGCATGTCGGGCGTGAACCTGGCCGACGGTCACCGGCTACGCAAGGGAGCGGCGAGCGCCGTGACGGAATGGGTCCGCGCGCAAGGCGGGGACGTACCCAACGAGATCGGCGTGATCGTCGACGGCATCTCGGCCTCGGGTGGTACCCCGCTGGTCGTCGGCGAGGTCAACGACGGCAAGGCCCGGCTGCTCGGCGTCATCCACCTGAAAGACGTTGTGAAGCAGGGCATGCGGGAACGCTTCGACGAAATGCGCCGCATGGGCATCCGCACGGTGATGATCACCGGCGATAACCCGTTGACCGCCAAGGCGATTGCCGATGAGGCAGGTGTGGACGACTTCCTCGCCGAGGCCACACCGGAGGACAAGCTGGCGCTGATCAAGAAGGAGCAGGACGGCGGTCGGCTGGTCGCCATGACCGGTGACGGCACCAACGACGCCCCCGCACTGGCCCAAGCCGATGTCGGTGTCGCGATGAACACCGGCACCTCCGCAGCCAAAGAGGCCGGAAATATGGTGGATCTGGATTCGGATCCGACCAAGCTCATCGAAATCGTGGAGATCGGCAAACAGCTGCTCATCACCCGCGGTGCGCTGACCACGTTCTCGATCGCCAACGACATCGCCAAGTACTTCGCGATCATTCCCGCGTTGTTCGTGGCGCTGTTCCCGGGCCTCGACCTGCTCAATGTCATGCGTCTGTCGAGCCCGCAATCGGCGATTCTGTCGGCGGTCATCTTCAACGCGCTGGTCATCATCGCGCTGATCCCGCTGGCGCTGCGCGGGGTGAACTACACCCCCACCAACGCCTCGAAACTGTTGACCCGCAACCTGACGATCTACGGCCTGGGCGGCATCATCGCGCCGTTCATCGGCATCAAACTCATCGACCTCGTTGTCCAACTCCTCCCCGGGATGTCCTGATATGCGAATGTCAACTTGGATCCGGCAGCACCTGGCCGCGTTGCGTGCGCTACTGGTACTCACCGCGATCACCGGAATCGCCTACCCCATTGCGGTCTTCGCGGTCGCCCAGATTCCCGGCCTGCACGATAAGGCGGACGGATCGCTGATCACGGTCGACGGCAAGGTCGTCGGCTCCAGCCTGATCGGGCAGTCGTTCACCGATAAAGACGGCAACGCGCTGGCGCAGTACTTCCAGAGCCGCCCGTCGGCCGCGGGTGACGGCTACGACCCCCTCTCGACCGCGGCGAGCAACCTCGGCCCGGAGAGCATCGTGGACACCCTCGACGCGGATCCGGCGAACGTTAAGTTGAGCCTGCTCTCTACCGTGTGCTCGCGCAGCAAGGCGATCGGCGACCGTGAGGGGGTCGACGGCAGCCGTCCGTTCTGCACCAAAGACGGTGTCGGCGCGGTGCTCTCGGTGATCGGACCACGCGATGCCGACGGCGAGGTGTCGCATCCGGTGCAGGTCGTCAGCGTCAACGAGGCGTGCCCGACGACACCGTTCCTGGCCACCTACAAAGGTGTCCCGGTCGAATGCGCCAAGCCTGGCGAGGACTACTCGGTCGGCCGGATCATCCCGATCCGCGGTGACGCCTCGACCGACACCCCGGTGCCCACCGATGCGGTCACCGCGAGTGGTAGTGGCCTCGACCCGCACATCTCGCCGGAGTACGCCGCCATCCAGGTGACGCGAATCGCCAGGGCCCGCAATATCTCCGCAGATCAGATACGTGAAATCATCGACGCCCACACCGACGGCCGCACCCTTGGCTTCCTCGGTGAACCGCGCGTCAACGTGGTCGAACTGAATATCGACCTCGACAGCAAGTACCCGTTCCGCGGGTAGGCCCGACCTCGGCACGAGCGCCCATTCCCGAACGAAATCCACTGGATCACACCGGGAATGGGCGCTTCGCGCATTCCGGTCAGCTGTCCTCGACGCAACCGAAACAAAACGCCGCGGCGGCGAGATATTGACGGCATTCCGGGCCGTGCCCCGCGTGTGTACTGCAGATGAACCGCGCCCGGTCCAGATCGAGATCCATGATGGGCTCCGCGCTGCAATCACGGTGCTGTGTGATCCACAGATCCCTGATATCCAGTGATGTCTGCATCGTGCACCTCCAGCCTGTGAGTATCAGTGGAGAAGCATGGCAATTACATGGCAGGCATACCCGATCCCGCGCGATTCATCCACATCAGGTGATCAACTGCCAGTCATCGGGCACGCGCGCGGCAGTGATCTGATCACCCTCCGCGACCAGATCGACCGTCACCGAATCCAACTTCAGATCGCTCAACGCGACCCTCCCCCACACCGATGGCAGCTGCGGATGCACGGTAAGCGTGCGGGCGGGTACGTCGGGATCCAAGCCGAAGAAGGCGCGCACCAGCAGCAGCGGTGCCGCACTCGCCCAGGCCTGCGGTGAGCAGGAGGTCGGATACGGGACCGGAACCGCGAACTGGTCGCGCGGAAATCCGCAGAACAGCTCGGGTAGTCGACCGCCGAAAGACGCCGCCGCATCGAGTAATCCGCAAGCGAGCCGGGTGGCGAGCTCGACCGCGCCCGGTATGTGCCGGTAGCGCAGCAGACCCGCGACAGCGATCGCGGTGTCATGCGGCCAGACCGAGCCGCAGTGATAGCTCATCGGGTTGTAGGCGCCCATCGTCGAGGCGAGCGTGCGCAGCCCGAAGCCGGTGTCCATCTCCGGGCCCGCCAGCCGCTCGATGAGTTGGGCGGCATGCTCGTCACTGGCGATGCCGGTCCAGAGACATTGCGCCGCATTGCTGGTCAGGGCGTCGACGTGCTGTTTGCGGCCGTCCAGCGCGACCGCGTACCACCCTCGGCCCGGCAGCCAGAACTGTTCGGCGAATTTGCCGCGCAGTTCGGCGGCGCGCTCGCGCAACCGAGTCGCAGCACTGAGGTCATCGAATGCCTCGGCCAACTCCGCGCGAGCCTGCAATGCGGCATACGCATAACCTTGCACCTCACACAGCGCGATCGGCGCCTCCGCGAGATGTCCTGCGGCATTGTTGATTCCGTCGAAACTATCCTTCCAACCCTGATTGGCCAGGCCGCGGTCGGTGGCGCGACGGTATTCGATGAAGCCGTCGCCGTCGCGGTCGCCGAATTCGGTGATCCACTGCACCCCGGCGTCGGCGGCGGGCAGCAGTGCCTTGATCACCTCCGGATCCGCACCCCACCGATGACATTCCGCCAGCAGCATCACGAAAAGTGGGGTGGCGTCGGCGGTTCCGTAGTAGGTACTGCCGCCGAGCACGTGCCCGCTGGCCGGGCCGCGGCGCATTTCGTGCATGATCCGCCCCGGCTCCTCCTCGGTGAGCGGATCGACGCTCTGACCTTGCAATTCGGCCAACTGCTGCAGTGTGCCCAGCGCGAGATCCACTTCCAACGGCAGCGCCATCCACGCGGTGAGCAGACTGTCCCGACCGAACAGGGTCATGAACCACGGCGCACCCGCCGCGACGAATGGACGGCTCTCGCCGCTTTCGTCGTGGATCTGCAAGGCGCCCAGGTCACTTTCCGAACGCCGCAACACCTGAGTGAGCACCGGATCCGCCGCGGTGATCTTCGTCGCGGTATGCCGCCAGGCCGCCATCTTCCGGCTCGGCGCACTGAGTCCATGGTGCTCCCCCGGCGCCAATGGCGCCTGCACCCGCTGATTGCCGACCGTCGGCTGGGCCACGATCTCGGTCTGCCAGGTTTCGCCTGGCGGCACGACAACCCGCCAGATCAGCGTGCCGGGCAGGAATACGGGCTCGACGGTCGCCGAGACCGAGAGCCCGCGGGTTCGATCGGCGCGGTCGTGCAGCAGCAATTCCCCTTCGACCACCGTGACCTCGGCCCGACCGTGCGCGGCACGGCCTTCCTTGACCGCGAACAGGTCGACGAAATCGGAGTCGACATGCAGTTCCAAGGCGACCGCAGTGGACTCCCTGCCCATATTCTGCAGGCTCAGAATCTCGTGCATGCCGTCGGCGACGAGACGTTCGCGCACCACCAGCAGTGTGCTGTCGGCCATTCCCGCCTGCGGCGGCCGGCGCAGCACAAATCTGGCGGCGAACGCCTCCGGGCTCAGCACCGACAGCGATTCGGCGGGTTTGCCGTCCACCAGCAACTCCCAGCGGGAGATGACGCGGGTGTCCCGGAAGAACAGCCCGTGCGGTCGCCCCGGTTCGACATCGCCGAGCCGGTCCGACAGACAGAAGGTGCCGCCCTCGACCAAGGTCACCGACCCCCCGCAGCCGCCGAATCCCGATGGCTCACCGGCATTCAGCGGCGCGGGACTCGGCGTACTGCCGACTTCTGCGGTCATACTCGTTCGCTCGCGGGAATCCGGACCGGCATCGTCTCCCCGAGCAATCGGGCCGCACGAGCCTGTCGCCGCGAACGCAAGAGCTGGTGATAGACCTGCTCATAGCCGCGGCCCAGCGGACCAGCGCCGAAGTTCGCCTCGACGTGCGCGCGGCACACGGCCGGATCCACATCGCGCACTTCCTCGATCGCGGCGGGCAATTCGGCGGGATCATCGCAAATCCGGCCCGTGACACCGTCGATGACGACCTCCTCGACGGCGCCGCCGCGCAACGCGACCACCGGCGTGCCGCAGACCATCGCTTCGATCATCACCATGCCGAACGGTTCCTCCCACCTGATGGGGAACAGCAGGCAGCGCGCATTCGCGAGCAGTTTGCGTTTGGCCGTTGCGTCGGCCATGCCGAACAGATGATCTCGTTCGGTCAGTAGCGGACGCACCTCCTTCTCGAAAAACGCCTGCTCGGGCGGTTCACTGCACTTGCCAGCGAGCACCAGCGGAATACCGGCTTCATGCGCGGCCTGCAACGCCAGATGCGGCCCCTTGGCCTCGGTGAAGCGCCCGAGGAACAGTGCGTAGTCGCCCTTCTCCACTTGGAACGGCCACTGATCGACATGCAGGGCGTTGTGTACGCGACCGACCCAGTTCAGATCCGGAGCCAGTTCGCGCTGCCGGTCGCTGATGGCCACCAGCGACACTTCCTGGCCCAATTCGCGGTAGTACCGGCGGGAATCGCCCTCGTCGACCGGCCCGTGCACGGTCACCACCGTGGGCAGGCCGAGGCCCATATAGGCCGGGGCGTTCAGCGGTCCGGCAAAGGTGTGGTCGTGCACCAGATCCACCCCGGAGGTGCTCGCGATCTGCTCGATCGCCCTTCGCACCTTCAATGCGTGGACCACCTCGGGGAACGGCTCGCCGAGCCGTTCGGGCAATGCGCGATCCCAGACCGGGATGAATTTAGCCTTGGTACCAGGTTCACCGGCACCGAACAAGGTCACGTCGTGGCCGCGGGCAACCAGTGCATCGACCAAATCGGCGACAACCGCCTCGACGCCCCCATAGGCCTTCGGCGGTACGTCGAAGTAGGGCGGAACAACCATGGCAATGCGGAATCGTTCACCGACGTGCTCAGTGGACAGCAGATCCGAAGAGGCAATGGGCGCCGCAAGCGGCGCGAATAAGCCTGCGCTCATGACCATCCTTCCAGGGACAACCTTGGGCACATCCACCCAGCGACTCGGTGCGCTGGGCGCCGAACAAGCTGGCCGCCGCGGCGGAGGTGGAGACAAAGCCTGCACCGCCGTCCATCAGGGCTCGGTTGGCCTGGTCACGCAGATCGGCGTTAACAGGGGGGCCGCACCAAGACGTACCTCATCGCGACCCATTCAAACCAGGCAGTTTGTCCGAAATCTTACATAGTGAGATTTCAGACCGCGCTGACCGCCCTCGCAATCAAGGGGCCTTGCATGGTCTTGACATATATCGAAATGGTAGTGACGCCGGAGGCGGCTGGTCAGCGCGCAACCGTATCCGCGATGCCGCGCCGGACCTCGCCGGGGCTGTGCTCGACGCGCGGCAGGGCTCGAGCGGCCGAGGAACGAAGTTGCCAAGGCACACTGGTCACCATCACCCCCGGCTCGAAGAGCAGGCGGGCCTTCAGCCGCAGCGAGCTCTGGTTGTGCAGCAGGTTCTCCCACCAGTGCCCGACCACGTACTCGGGGATGAAGATGCTGATCACATCGCGCGGCTGGGATTTGCGCATCCGCTTGATGTAATCAATGACCGGACGGGTGATTTCGCGGTAGGGCGATTCGATCACCTTGAGCGGTATGGCGACATCGTGGCGCTCCCAATCCTGGTGCAGCTGACGGGTATCGGCGTCATCGACATTGACGGTGATCGCCGTGATGGTGTCCGGCCTGGTGGCACGGGCGAACTGAACGGCGCGCCGAGTTGCCTTGTGCCAGCCCGATACCAGCACCAGGGCATGTACCCGGGCGGGCAGGGTCTCCGACTCGTCATCGACATCGAGTTCGGCACGCACGGCGGTGTAGTGACGGTGGATCAGATACATCAGCACCACCAGGATCGGCATCGCGAAGACGACCAGATACGCGCCGTGGGAGAACTTGGTGATCATGACGACGACCAGAACGACGCCGGTGAAGCAGGCGCCGAACGCGTTGATCAGGCGCCCGCGATGGATGCGCAACTTCTCCGATGATGTTGTCGCGGTGGCCAGTTCGCGGTTCCAGTGCCGGACCATACCGGCCTGGCACAGGGTGAACGAGGTGAATACGCCGACGATATAGAGCTGGATCAGGCGCGTTGCCGAACCGTCGAAGGCGTAGATGAGTACGCCCGCGGTGACCGCGAGCAGGATGATGCCATTGGAGAAGGCCAGCCGGTCGCCGCGGGTGTGCAACTGCCGCGGCATGTATCTGTGTTGCGCCAGAATCGAATTCAGCAGCGGAAAGCCGTTGTAGGCGGTGTTCGCCGCGAGGATCAGGATCAGCGCGGTCGTCACCATGAGGAAGTAGAACGGAATACTGTTGCCGCCGAAGACCGCGGCGGCGATCTGTGCGATCACGGTGCGTTGCGGATCGGTATTGCAGTCGCCCGGAAATCCGATGAGATCGCAGGTGTTCTCGGTGACCCTGGTGTGGGTGATCATCGCGAGCGCGGTGACACCGCCGAACATGGCGATCGAAATGACACCCATCGCCGTCATCGTGCGGGCGGCATTGAGCGCCTTGGGCTTACGGAATGCGGGTACCCCATTGGAGATGGCCTCCGCGCCGGTCAGCGCGGTACAGCCGGACGAAAAGGCACGCAGGACAAGGAAGGCCAACCCGGCCGCGCCGAGTCCGAACTGTTCGGCATGGATTTCGTAGTGTGCGCTCTCGGCGACCGGCGCGTGCCCCAGCGCGGTCCGGCCGAGTCCGACGACAACCATGACCACTACCCCGACCACGAACGCATAGGTCGGCACCGCGAACGCCCGCCCGGATTCCCGCACGCCGCGCAGATTCATCGCGGTCAGGAAGGCAATGAATCCGATATTGATCGCGACCCGGTGTGCATTCAGATCGGGCACCGCGGAGATGATGTTGTCCACCCCAGCGGCGACCGAGACCGCCACCGTCATCACATAGTCGACGAGCAGCGCCGCCGCGACCACCAGGCCCGGCACCGCGCCCAGATTCTTGGCGACCACCTCATAGGAACCACCGCCGGACGGATAGGCCTGCACCACCTGCCGATAGGACAGCACGACGACGGCCAGCAGCACGATCACCGCACCGGCGACCCACGGCGCCAAATGCAGATATGCCAGCCCGCCGAGGGTGAGAATGAGCAGGATTTCCTGTGTCGCATATGCCACCGAGGACAGCGGGTCGCTGGCGAAGATCGGCAGCGCGAGTCGCTTCGGCAAAAGCGTTTCACCGAGCCTGTCACTCCGGAACGGTCGCCCCAGAACGAGACGTTTGACGAGGTCGATCGGTGAAGCCACGATGGGCCAGCCTAAGGCCGCAGGATAGGTACGACCGTGCCAGCAGCCGTATTGATTTCGTAAAAATCGGTAGGGCGCCGCACAAAGATCTCATCAGGAACGGCCGCGTCGAGGGCCGCGCGACTCGATCGATAGTCGCTCTACCATGCGCGGTATACGCATACATATAATATAGCCATGTTCGATCCGATCAGCCTCGCCGTCGGGGCCGCAATCGCCGGTGTCGGCTGGGCGGCCGGGCGCTTCGGGCGGCGCACGCCCGCCGAACCAGTCAAAGCGCGCTGCGGCTGCGGCCACGACCTCGCGCTACATGATCCCGAGGCGGGCGTCTGTCACGTCGAGACAAGTCGAAAGACCGGATACGGCATGCGCGCATGGGTTCGATGCGGTTGCCGCCGCTACACGGGTCCGATACCGGTCGAGGAATTCTTCAGCCGACCGATCATGCCGTCGACCGACTGATCAGGCATCGATCACCACCTTGCCGGTGGCCTCCGGTGCGATGAAGCCGAGCAGGTGCTGCGCCTCGGCATGTACGGCGTCCTCGTCCGCCGCCGAGAGCGGATGCCATGGCTGGATGCGCACGGTATCGCCGACCAGCGACCAGCGACCGTGCACGAATCCGTCGACCAGATACATCGGCACACCGGCCGAGGCCACCTTGGCGATCCGGTTGCGGTCCTCGTCACCGATCACCCGGCGGCGGTCCTTGTGGCCGAGCAGCGCGTTATCGAAGGCGGGCAGAAAGCGCACGGGCACTTCGAGATTCGCGTCCGCCAGCGGTGCATCGGGCAGGTCGAAGAGCTCCTTGCCGAACTCATCGCGGAAGACGTGCAGGCGCGGGCGCAGGCCGTCCATCACCCCGGCCAGTTTGGTGACACCGGCCCATGCCTGCACATCGGCCACGCTCGCCGGACCGAAGGCCGCCAGATAACGCAGGATCAGCGTCTCGGGTTGCGCCTCGACCATGGGTGCGCCGATCCACTCCTCGGCGATATTGATAGTGACCGACCGATTACGCCACGCCCCCCAGGCCCCCGTGTCCGGACCGTGCACCACCGGAACCATCACCTCCACCGACTCCGCCAGCCGGCGGGTGTGGCGATCCGGAAAGCGTTCGGCGAGTAGCCTGCCCAGCTGCGCACGCGGCATTTCCCGACCGGACAAGAGCTCGCGGCCAGCCGCGGCGAGCTCGTCGAGATCGATGCCCTCGATCTCGTCGCGGTAGTACGGCGCCTGCAGCGCCGCATGCACGATCGGCCGCACGGTCGGGCGCAACCAGCGGAAGTCCTCGGCGGCGGCCAGATGGACGGTGCGACGGATCATGGTGGAGCGCACCAGCTTTCGATCCCGCAGCAGTGCGGCGAGATCCTCGTGCCGGAACCCGTTCAGCCGCGCCCACAACCCGACGTACGGCCAGTTCGGCTCCTGCCCCTGCACAGCGACCAGATGCCGGACGAGTTCGAACGGGGTCAGCTCGACCCGTTCCACCAGCATCTGGCGCACCAGCAGGGTGCGGTTGAGCTGTCGCAGTGATAGTTCCGTCACGGCGCCCATTCTGGCCTAGGCGTGGCGATCGCTTGCGGGTCGCTCGAAAAGGCCAGCCACCGACACATTGATCAGACGGCGGCGGGCTGCATGCGCAGCGGCACGCCGATCCGGTTCCACAGGTTGATCATCGCGGTGACCGCGACCAGACCGGCCCGCGCGCCCTCATCGAAGTTCTTCTCGACCTCGGCCCAGATCTCATCGCCGACACCGTGCTCGCCGAGCTTGGTGACCGCTTCCGCATAGGCGAGCGCGGCCCGTTCGGCCTCGGTGAATTTCACCGACTCCCGCCAGGCGTTGAGGTAATAGATCCGCTGTTCGGTCTCCCCTGACATCCGCGCGTCGGTGGTGTGCATATCGATGCAGAACAGGCAGCCGTTGATCTGGGAGACGCGAATCTTGACCAGTTCCCGCACGACCGGGTCCAGCGGTCCGCGGCGGATGGCTTGTTCGGCGGCGAACCAGGCCTGATAGATCTCGGGTGCCACCTCGGCGAGCTGCATGCGTGACATAGGTCGTCCTCTCTCGATATCGCTTACCCGAGTTAGACGGGATGGCCGCCGAGTCTGTGACAACGTCACGAAGTCGGCAGACAGCGACCGCGATCCGGCAGCTCACCGCATGGCTCATTGCCGTGCTCGCGCAGCACATCCTTACCCGTGAGATCGGTCAGGAAGTGCAGGAAGCTCGCGCCGAGCGAATCGCCGGGGAGTTCGCCGTAGCTGTAGGCGTATTCGACGCCCCAGAACGGATAGGTGCGGTTGACGGCGGCGGCACGGTCGGCGGTTACGCCGCCGATGGCCAGAGTCTTGGCACCGGACTTCACCGCCTCGGAGAACTCGCTGTAGCCGATGGCGCCCGGAATCTCGCTCACCGCCTTCTGCATATCCTTGGTGACCTGCACATCGCAATATCTGGCCGCCGAGGGCACCGAATCCTTGATCGCGACACAGCTCACATGCGGGCGATCGGGCTGCGGACCGCCGAGTATCCGGCGCTCCAACGTATTCCGGGTGCCGGATCCCGGTATCCGATTGACCAGCACAACGGGCAGGTCGGGACCCCCGAGTTCGCGCCAATTGGTGATCCGGCCCTGATACAGATCCTGGATCTGCGCCACGGTCAGATCGGTGATGCCGACATCCTTGTGCACGATCACGGTGAACAGCGACAACGCGAGCGGACGGTCCAGCAGCGGTTGATAGCCATCACCCTTCGGGCCGTCGCTGATCGTCAGCAGATCGGGATCGTCCTTACCCGCTTCGGCGAGCCGGTCCAGACCGCGTTCGGTGCCCTCGAATCCGAAGGCGAATTCCGCTCCGGTGCAGCGCTTCCCATACTGGGCCGCCGCATCTCGAATGACAGGTTCGAACGCCGACGAACCGACCAGCGTGAGTTTGCCAGCGGCACAATCCAATGGCGTCGGATCGGGCTCCACCGCGGATACGACCAGCTGGACGCCTATCACCGCGACCAGGAAGGCGACGAGCGCCACCATTACTCGCGAAATACCGGTGCGACTCTGGGTTTCGATGATCCGCCCACCCCTGATGCCACCGCGCAGCACCGGTGTCGGATACTCCCCTGTGCCCTCCGAGCGCTGCAGAATCGCCAGG
>NZ_JBEXLC010000045.1:0-59341 GCF_040609795.1 Nocardia sp. NPDC004604 | reverse complement strand
CGGGCCGCCGCATCGGTGCTCAAACCCGCCGCGCGCTCGTAGGCGGCGACGGCGCCTGAGTAGCCGCTGCGGCGGCGGGCGCGATCGGCGGTGTCCTCGAGGGCGGCGGCGGTGGTTTCATCCGGTCCGGTCGCTGCCGAGGCCAGATGCCAGGCGCGCAGGTCGGCGTTCTCGGGTTCGGTCAGTGCGGCGGCCAGGGCGGCGTGGGCGGTGAGGCGTTGGGTCAGTGCCGCACCCTGGTAGACGGCCGAGCGCAGCAGCGGATGACGGAACCGCATGGTCTGTCCGTCGCTGTGGACGAGTCCGGCGTCGGCGGCGGGTTGCAGGTCCGGCAGCCGTGCGCCGAGTCCGTCGGCGGCGCGCAGCATCGTGGTCAGATCGTCGGTGCCCGCGGCGGCGGCCACCAGCAGCAATGTCCGGGTGGCGGCGGGGAGTCTGGTCACTTGGCCGTGGAAGGCGACCTGGAGTCGCTGTGTCAACGGCAGCGGATTCGGCCCGCTGGTATGGCCCGATCCCGTTGCCTCGGCGGCCAATACGGCGGGCAGCTCTTGCAGCGCGAGTGGATTACCGCCCGCCTCGGCGAGCAGCCGATAGCGCATGGCGGGTGTCAGCTCCGGAGCGCGGCTGTCCACCAGTGCGGCGGCCGACTCCTGCGGCAAACCGGTCAGCACGAGTTCGGGCAGTCCGGGTGCGGGAAAGTCCTGGTCGCCGGTCCGCGTCGCGAAGATGATCACCACCCCCTCGGCATCGAGGCGCCGCGCCACGAACAGCAGCGTGTCCGCCGTCGCCCGATCCAGCCAGTGCGCGTCATCGATCAGACACAGCAGCGGCCCCTCCTCCTCGGCCAGCAGGGATAACACCGCCAACCCGATCAGCATCCGATCCGCCGGATCATGGTGTGCCAGCCCGAAGGCCCCGCGCAGCGCATCGCGCTGCGGTGCGGGCAGCCCGTCGACCAGCGCCATCCCCGGCTTGATCAGCAGGTGCAGCCCCGCGAACGGTAACTCCGCCTCGGACTCGATCCCGGCACTGCGCACCGAGGTGATCCCCTGCGCCGCCGCATAATCCAAGAGCGCCGTCTTGCCGATCCCCGGCTCCCCACGCAGCACCAGCGCCCCACTGCGGCCCGCCCGTGCCTGCTCGAGAAGCCGATCGATCTGTGCTTGTTCGGCTTCTCTTCCATGGAGCATCTGCCCACCGTAGCCGTTGGCTACGGTGATGTTCGATCGGATGCGGAGCCGTGTCACAGCCTATTTCCATAGCCGTGTGCTACTACAGTGCGGTTATGCCCTCGAAGTTGACGGAGATAGCGCTGGTGGGCGGCAGCGTCTTGATCGCCGCAATGTCGTCGATGGCGTCCGCATCGGCCGAGGTCGTCTCGATGGCGCCGCACGAGAAGACCTTCGTCTCGCCGATCGGCGGCAACATCATGGTGGGCAGCAGGGACGAGACCATCAACCGGATCGCGCCGCTGAATCAGGTGGGAACTACTCGGGAGGCGCTGGTCACCACCACTGTCTACGGTCAGGTCGATGCGGCGGCATTGGGCAGGCTGAAGGTTGGCTACCACGTCGGCTGTGCGGTGACGATCGGTACGGGCACCCTCGGCGCGACACCCGACCTCATCATCCCTATACCTCTGCCCTGGAACAACGCGGCGGACACGACCACGCCGACCACGCCGACCACGCCGACCACGCCGAGCCTGCCGATCACGCCGACCCTGCCGAGCGTGCCGATCACGCCGACCCTGCCGAGCGTGCCGATCACGCCGACCCTACCGAGCGTGCCGATCACGTCGACCCTGCCGAGCGCGCCGATCGCACCGAGCGTGCCGAGCGCGCCGATCGCACCGAGCGTGCCGATCACGCCGACCCTGCCGATCGCACCGAGCGTGCCGATCACGCCGAGCCGCCCGAGCGTGCCGATCCCACCGAGCCTGCCGAACGTGTCGACCACGCCGATTGCGCCGATCGCGCGGAGCGTGCCGGCCACGCCGAATGTGCCGATTGTGCCGATCACGCAGAACGTGCCGATTGCGCCGATCACGCAGAACCCGCCGATTGTGCCGATCACACAGAACCCGCCGAACGGGCCCAATAGGCCGAACGTGCCCAACTGGGCCAACTGGAATGGGCACGGGAGCAACGCGCACGAGATCAGCGGGAACGAGATCAGCGGGAACGAGATCAGCGGGCCCGGGGGCGGCGGGGGCGGCGGGCTCGACGTCCCCATCTTGGTCAATCCCAACCCGGTGGTTACGTTGAACCTCAGCCCGGGTGAGATCGCGGAGGTTCCGCTGGCGGAGAAGGAGATGATCCCCGGCACGCTCATCCAGACGGTGGTCCGGGACTTCCACATCAAGGTCGATTCCTGCACCGGTCCGGTTACTCTGCGGCAATTCGCCTATGTCTACGCCTTCTCACCCGAGGTCGACGATTCGGGTGCGGTCTTCGGCGACCCCACCTGGTTGTAGCCGCGCCACGATACTCGCGAAAATCCCTCCGACACCCGTCCTTTCAATTGAAAGGCAAGGTTTTCATTAACGTCCCCGCTTGGGCCGCCGATGATTCGGGTAGTCGAGTACGCAGGTTTCGACGGTATTCGGGGCGGAGGATTTTTACCTATGAAACGACTGGTGGTCTGCTGCGACGGCACTTGGAAGGCCGAATCGAGCAGCACGGTATCGAATATCATCAAGATCGCGCAGACGATCCGGTACGAGGCGCCGGGACCGTCGAGGGAGCCGATCCAGCAGTGGGTCAGCTATGTTTCCGGGCCGGGCGCCCGCGGCTTCCTGGCCGACCGGCTGATGGGCGGCGCATTCGGACTCGGACTCGAGGCGAATCTGTCCTCGGCGTACTGGCATCTGGCACTGAACTGGCAACCGGGCGATGAGATCTACATCTTCGGTTTCAGCCGTGGCGCGTTCACCGCACGTAGCCTGGCCGGTCTGATCGGCCGCATCGGGATCATGACACCGGATGCCATGATCGACGGAAAGTACCCGGAGGCCTTGCGGATTCACCATCAACCCGCGCCGCAGCGAACACCGGAGAATCCGGATCCGAAGGAGCCGCAGGAGTGGATCGACTTCCGCAAGGCGAACTGCTGGGACGGCCCCGCCAAGATCGACTTCATCGGGGTCTTCGATACCGTCGGCGCGCTCGGCGTGCCCGGACTGACCTCGCTGCGGCACCGATTCCATGATGTGAAGCTCGCGCGCAATGTCTACTGCGCGCGTCAGGCCCTCGCCCTCGATGAGCGGCGCCGCAACTTCGAACCGTGCCTCTGGGAGGTGCCGATCGAGCCGGATGTGAAGTACTCCCACGACTACGACCGCGTCAAGCAGGTGTGGTTCGAGGGCGTGCACAGCGATATCGGTGGCGGTTACCGGCAGTGCGGGCTGTCCGACATCACGCTGCGCTGGATGGTGGGTGAGGCGGAGGCCGTCGGACTGGTCTTCGATCGGGAGCGGCTGGAGGGTCTGGCAGAGCGCTGCCGAGCCGAGGACAACCATATGGAGCTGCACGGTTCGCTGAGCATCGGATACCGAATCCTCAATGTGCTGCGCACCATTCGCCAGCCGAGGAACCCGCGGTTCTATTGGGATTCCTGGCGGCGGCTCTACACCAACGGGGACCGGAGCGTGCGCCTGGCCTCCACCGTGCACGACGCCGACGACTATCGGCCCGTGAATCTGCGGCGCTGGCTGCGCGAGCACGACGGGATGGTGCCCGAGATGCTGATCGAGAAGACCGGCCCGGTCACCACGATCGCGCCGGAGGAGGCCTCAGCGCACTAGTAGCGCCACGGGCAGTCGGGCGAACAGTTTCTCCAATCGGGCCCGGCCCTGGAAGGTGTGGCCGGTCAGCCGGTCGGTCCAGCTGCCCTGTGGCAGCTCCAAGGTGGTATCGCCCCAGCCGGTTTCGGCCAGCGCTAGGCTGTGCCGGGTGGCGGCGACGACCACCTCGGGCATCTCACCGACCCGGCCGCGTGCGTAGGCGACCAGTCTGCTCTCCTGCTCGCCGGTGGCGAACAGCGGCAGATAGGTGCCGCCGACGAAGCAGTCCGGACGTTCGCGGCGCAGCCACAGCGCATAGGCGACTATCCACATCTTCGCCGCACCCGTGGTGTCCAATGCCGGTGTGCCGGTGAGCGATTGCAGCAGGCCCGCGCGCGCCGCAAAGTCGACCGGACGTCGGTTGTCCGGATCGACGAGGGAGTCCTCCCACAGCTCGCAGCCCTGATAGATATCGGGGATCCCGGGCCCGCACAGTTGCAGCAGCTTCTGCGACAGCGAATCCGACCAGGCGTGTGGCGCGAGTTCGTGTACCAGGTCGCCGATTTCGGAGCCGACGGGTCCGTCGATCACCGCGTCCAGCCAGGCGTGCATCTTTGTCTCGAATTCGGCATCCGGTTCCTCCCAGGAGGTATGGACTCCGGCCTCGCGAATGGCCTTCTCTGCGAACAGATGCAGTCGCTCGCGCAGTCCGGCCACTGAGGATGCGGGGCGGCCGTCGGCGGGCCAGATACCGAACATGTTCTGCAATAGGAACAGCGTGGTCGCACCGTCGGGGCCCGGGGCAACGTCCTGCCAGGATTCGACGGCGCGCGCCCAGGTCTCTGCGGCCTGGGACAGCACCCCGATCCGGGCCCGCACATCCTCGCCGCGCTTGGTGTCGTGGGTGGACAGCGTGGTCATGGTGGCGGGCCAGCGCTGCGCGCGTTCGCTATTGGAGAGGTGGAATTCGTTGAGCGAGTGGCCGAATCGCGCCGGGTTGCCGCCCACCTCCTGTAGGGAGACCAGTCGCGCCGCCTGATAGAACATGGTGTCCTCGACGGCCTTGGCGGTGATCGCGCCGCAGACCTGGCTGAACCGCACGGCTGCCTCGCCATCGGTGGCCAGCGCGGCCACCAGCACGCTCAGCGGCACCGTCAGTTCGCTATTGCGCTTCTCCACCTCGGCGACCACCGCGCCGGTCATACCCGCGAGCGGTGCGTAATCCACCCGATAGACCGGCATGAAGGCCAGCACCTCGATGGTGGCGTTGGTCAATGCCATGGTGTCGAAGCTCTCGGCCCTGGCATCGCGCTTGATCGCCGCGACCAGCCGCCGGATCTCCGGGGCCAGAATGTTCTCCGCCACCGCGCGTTTGATCCGATGTTCGGTTTCGCCGATCCAGGCGCGATCGCTGCCGTGTCCGGCGAGTTTGCGCGACAGTTCGGTCAGTGCCTGTTCGCCGTCGGGGTGGATCAGCACGCCGCCGTAGTCGGACAGGGCGTCGTAACCGGTGGTGCCGTCGACCGGCAGGGTGGCGTCCAGCGGTTCGCGATTGGCGAGGATCTTTTCGACGAGTAGTAGCCGGTGCGGGCCGATGAGCCGACGCAGCTTCGCCAGATACGCGGCGGGATAGGACAATCCGTCGGGATGGTCGATCCGGACGCCGTCGATCAGGTCGTGCTCGCACCAGGCCGCCAGTTCCCGATGGGTGATCTCGAAGACCTCGGGATCCTCCTGACGTATCGCGGCCAAGCTGCTGACCGCGAAGAAGCGTCGGTACGTGCACAGTCCGGCCTTCCAGCTGACCAGCCGGTAGTGCTGTTTGTCGTGGATGCGCAGCGCATTGTCGCCGTCGGTGCCCGCCGCGATGGGGAAGCGCAGATCGTGCAGTGCCAGCATCGGTTCCGAACCGGATCGGTCGACGGTCAGCGCGGCCGGATCGTTCTCGCTCTGCAGTACGGGCAGCGCCAGGCGCCCGCCCGCGCCGTTGCCCGCGCTCCAATCGATATCGAAGAAGTGCGCGAACTTCGATTCGCGGCCGTTGCGCAGCACATCCCACCACCACGGGTTCTGCCGGGGATCGGCGACGCCGACGTGGTTGGGCACCAGGTCCACGATCAGACCCATACCGCGGCTGCGCACTTCGTCGGCGAGCGCCTTGAGTCCGCCCGGGCCGCCCAGGGCCGCCGAGACCGTCGTCGGGTCGGTGACGTCGTAGCCGTGCGTCGATCCGGCCGTCGCGGTCAGGATCGGCGACAGGTACAGATGCGAAATCCCCAGCTGCTGTAGGTATTCCGCGATCGCGCGGGCATCGGTAAAGGTCAACGTGTCCGGGCGCAGCTGGAGTCGGTAGGTGCTGCGGACCGGGGTCTGCCGGGCCATAGCGCGGCCGCGGGAGATGGGATCGGTGTGATGGGTGTGCGTTTCGATCTTGGGGGTCTCGGTCATCGGCGTTTCGGTTATGCGGGGCAGTGGAGGACGAGCAGACAACGAGCGGGGACGGCAATGGCACTCGCCGCCGGATAGGTGGCCTCGGCGCGGCCGTCCGGCACCGAACAATCCAGTGCGACAGACCATTCGGCGCCGTAGTCGGGGCCGGGGAGTCCGAAGTCGAGGCCGGTGTGGTGCGCGTTGAAGCACAGCAGAAAGGAATCGTCGGTGATGCGCTCGCCGCGCGGGCCCGGCTCATTGATGCCGAGGCCGTTGAGATACACCATCAGCGATTTGCCGAATCCGCTGTCCCAGTCCGCGGGCGTCATCTCCTCACCGGCCGGGGTGAGCCAGGCGATATCGCGGGCGTGGTCTTTGGCACGGATCGGCCTGCCCGCCAGGAAGCGGCGGCGACGGAACACGGGATGCGTTGTACGCAATGCGATCACTCGCTTGGTGAACTCGAGCAGATCCGAATTCGTCCGCATCAGTGACCAATCCATCCAGGCCAGCGGCGAGTCCTGGCAGTAGACATTGTTATTGCCCTGCTGCGTGCGGCCCATCTCGTCACCGTGCGCGAGCATCGGGGTGCCCTGACTGAGTACCAGCGTCGCGAGCAAATTGCGACTCTGCCCGGCGCGCAACGCGCGAATCTCCGGATCGTCGGTCGGTCCCTCCACCCCACAGTTCCACGAGCGGTTGTAGCTCTCGCCATCGCGATTGCCCTCGCCATTGGCCTCATTGTGTTTCTCGTTGTAGGACACCAGGTCCCGCAGCGTGAAACCGTCGTGCGCGGTAATGAAGTTGATGCTGGCACTCGGGCGACGGCCGGTGGCCTCGTACAGATCCGAGGATCCGGTGAGGCGGGAGGCGAATTCGCCGAGGGTGGCCGGTTCGCCGCGCCAGTAGTCGCGAACGGTGTCGCGGTACTTGCCGTTCCATTCGGTCCACTGGCCCGGGAAATTGCCGACCTGGTAGCCGCCCTCGCCGACATCCCACGGCTCCGCGATCAGCTTCACCTGGCTGACCACCGGATCCTGCTGCACCAGATCGAAGAACGTCGACAGGCGGTCCACATCGTGCAGTTCCCTGGCCAAGGTGGCGGCCAGATCGAAGCGGAAGCCGTCGACGTGCATATCCAGGATCCAATAGCGCAGCGAGTCCATGATCAGCTGCAGCGTATGCGGGTGGCGCACGTTGAGGCTGTTGCCGGTGCCGGTGTAATCCATGTAGTGCGACGGGTCGTCATCGATCAGGCGATAGTAGGCGGCGTTGTCGATACCGCGGAAGGCCAGGGTCGGCCCGAGGTGATTGCCCTCGCCGGTGTGGTTGTAGACGACGTCGAGGATCACCTCGATGCCCTCCGCGTGCAGGGCCCGCACCATGGCCTTGAATTCGGTGACCGCGGCACCGCCGCGCGGGCTGGCGGCGTATTCGTTGTGTGGGGCCAGGTAGCCGAAACTGTTGTAGCCCCAGTAGTTTCGCAGTCCCTGATCCAAAAGGACGCGGTCGTGCAGGAATTGGTGCACGGGCATCAGTTCGATCGCGGTAATGCCGAGGCCCTTCAGATGTTCCACGATCGCCGGGTGCGCGATACCGGCGTAAGTGCCGCGCAGTTCCTCCGGAATATCCGGATGCGTCATGGTCATGCCCTTGACATGCGCCTCGTAGATGACCGTCTCGTGGTAGGGCCGATTCGGCGGGCGGTCGGCGCCCCAGTCGAAGAACGGGTTGATCACCACACCGGTCATGGTGTGCCCCAGCGAATCCTGGCCGTAGGTGTAGAGCGAGGAGTCGTTGTCGAACTCGCCATCGAAGGCCTTGCCGTACGGATCGAGCAGCAATTTGCTTGGATCGCAGCGCAATCCGTGCTCGGGATCGTAGGGTCCGTGCACCCGGAAGCCGTAGCGCTGCCCCGGTCCGATGGTCGGGAGATACGCGTGCCAGACGTAGGTGTCGACCTCTTCCAGCGGCACCCGGGTTTCGGTGCCGTCCCTGGCGATCAGGCACAGTTCGACCGCGTCGGCAACCTCGGAGAACACCGAGAAATTGGTTCCGGCGCCGTCGTAGGTCGCGCCGAGGGGGTAGGCCGTGCCGGGCCAGACACCGAGGGGTGTCACCTCACCGGTCGCTGCGTCGGGCTGAGCCATGTCAACGACACTAGCGTCAGCCGGAGCGCACTCCGTGTGGGTGGTTGTGGCCGGGCGAGTCAGTCCAGGTCGGGGCCGGTTGCCAAGTAGCGCCGCCGGTAGCCGATTCGGGTGGCCAGCCGGGCGAGTCCGCCGAGTACCGCGCGCTGCGGTCGGACCGGGATGCCCGCGATATAGCCGTCCTGGTAATCCCACAGCAATGCCAGGGCCAACGGGTTGCGTGGCATCCGGGACCGGACGGTGGTCTTGCCCGCGGCGTCCAGTGCGTGCCACAGCTGGAACATCTCCCAGTGCCGTAGCGGCGGGCGGATCTCGTGATCGAAGACCGTATCGGGCGCCTCGCTCCAGAATTCGTGTACCACACGCGGGGGCGCGGTGAGCGAGTCACCTGGGCCGACAACGGTTTCCGTGCCGTCGATCCTGAAGCGCAGTCGACCGCGGCGCACGGTCCATGATTCGCTGAGTTCGGGGTGCCAGTGCGGGCCCGCCTGCCGGTCCGCCTCGGGCAGTTGATGTTCGAGGCGCAGGTATGGGCCGTGTTCGTCTTCATCTTGTGCGATGAAGGTGATGCGGTGTCCGTTGCGAAAGGTGAGCGTTTCTCCTATATTTTCAGATATAAAGGTAACCTTCATAATATGTCAATGGTTGATCCGCACACCACATTGCTGAAGCTGCTCGGTCAGGCGACGCACGCCTTCGAACGGGAGCTGAACCGGGAATTGCGGGCCGCACTGCGCGACGATCTACGCCCCGCGCACTACGCGGTGTTCCGGTATCTGGCTCCGGAAGGTTCACGCATCAGTGAATTGGCGCAGGAGGCCGGGATGACTCAGCAGTCGATGGGGGAGTTGGTCGCACATATGGAGCGGTGCGGATATGTGGAGCGGACGGTCGATCCGAGCGATCGGCGGGCGCGGCTCGTGGTGCTGACCGGCGAGGGGCGCGCGGCGCTCGGCATTGCGGCGGAGCAGATCCGCCGGATCGAGCACAGGCTCGCGACGAGTCTGGGGGAGCGTGGGTTGACTGAGCTGCGGCAGTGGTTGGGGCGGGTGCCCGAGGCGCTGGCCGACTAGCGGTCACTCTCGCGTCGGCAAGGTCAGTCGCCAGGTCTGGCCCACCAGATCGTGGCCGAAGCTGTGGTGCGGATTCGATTCCACTAGTTCGAAACCCGCGCGTTGATAGATGTGCCGCGCCGAGGTGAGAACGTCATTGGTCCACAGCACCATCTCGCGGTAGCCCACTTCGGTGGCGAATCGCAGACACTGGTCGACCAGTGTCGAGCCGACCCCGAGCCCGCGGGCGTTCGGCTCCACCAGCAGCAGCCGCAGCCGGGCCGTTGTTTCGTTCTCTGCCACGCAGAACACGCAGCCCACCGGTTCACCGTCGTATTCGGCGATCCAGGCGCGCTCGCGACGGGTGTCGTGTGCGTCCAGATAGTCGGCGACGATGCGGGCCACGAGCGCTTCATAACTGGTGTCCCACCCGTATTCGGCCGCGTAGAGCGCGGAATTGCGCTGGATCACCCACCCGTAGTCGCCGGGGCGCGGGGCGCGGATCGCCAACTCACGCGGTCCCTGGCCGTCGAGAATGCGCTGGATGGTGCGCATGGAGGTGACCAGCCGGGCGCGCTCGGCCGGTGCGTGCGCATTGAGCAGATGGCCGACCTCGCTGTTCGACCGCTGGTTGAGTACCGCGAAAATCTCCTGGCCGCCCGCGGTCAGCCGGACCTCCTGGCGTCGCCCGTCGCTCTCGCTGCGGTTGCGCTGGACCAGTCCGTCCTTCTCGAAGCGGGTCAGAATGCGGCTCAGATATCCGGGATCGAGGTCGAGCGTGCGGCGCAGCGTGACGACCTCGGTGGAGCCGGAGTTGGCCAGTTCGAACATGATTCGCACTTCGGTCAGTGAGTATTCGCTATCGAGCAGGCCCTCGCGCAACACGCCGATGACTCGGGTGTAGCGGCGGTTGAATTCGCGGACGGCGTCGATATCGGTGGCGGCAACGATGGTCACGGCGGCTCCCCAATCTTTGACTGAGTCAAAGGATACGCCACGCCGGTCGGGCCGGTGCGGAATTCGCCGACGCGGGATCGTGCGCACGCTGCTCGGGTGGTAACTTGAACACCGTTCAAGCGCGCCTCGGGGAGGCCGGGGCCGTCGCGCGACCCCGAGGATTGCTGTGGCACCGAGTTCACCCACCCCGCCGGCTCCGCCGGCTGCCATCCCTCTGTGTTCACCCACCCCGCCGGCTCCGCCGGCTGCCATCCCCCTGAGCCCGGAAGAGATCACCGCCATCGATGCCGAGCATGTCTGGCATCCCTACGGCGGCTTCCCTGCGACAACCGAACCGCTGGTGGTTTCCGGTGCTCGCGGCACCCGGCTCACACTGGCCGATGGCCGGGAATTGGTCGACGGGATGAGCTCCTGGTGGGCCGCCATCCACGGCTATCGGCACCCGGTGCTGGATGCCGCGCTGGTGGCGCAGTCGCAGCGGATGAGTCATGTGATGTTCGGCGGGCTGACCCATGAACCGGCGGCCCGGCTGTCCGAACTGCTCGTCGAGCTGACGCCCGCCGGCCTGGACAAGGTGTTCCTGTGTGACTCCGGATCGGTATCGGTCGAGGTCGCGGTGAAGATGTGCCTACAGTACTGGCGCGCGGCGGGGCGGCCGGACAAGCGGCGGCTGCTCACCTGGCGCGGCGGGTACCACGGTGACACCTTCACACCGATGAGCGTGTGCGATCCGCAGGGCGGTATGCATTCGCTGTGGACCGATGTGCTCGCCGAGCAGATCTTCGCCCCGATGCCGCCGCGCGAGTACTCGGCGGAATATGTGGCCGGACTCGAGCGACTGTTGGCCGCGCATGCGGACGAAATCGCCGCCGTGATAGTGGAACCGGTCGTGCAGGGCGCGGGCGGCATGCGCTGGCACGATCCGCGGTATCTGACCGATCTGCGCCGCCTGTGCGATGAATACGACGTGCTGCTGGCCTTCGACGAGATCGCGACCGGATTCGGCCGCACCGGAACGCTTTTCGCGGCCGATCACGTCGGGGTTAGCCCGGATGTGATGTGCGTCGGCAAGGCGCTCACGGGCGGCTATCTGACCTTGGCTGCCGCACTGTGCACCACCCGCATCGCCGAAACCATCAGCGCCGGACATGGCGGGCTGATGCACGGGCCGACCTTCATGGGCAACCCGCTGGCCTGCGCCGTCGCGGTGGCCTCGATCGAACTACTGCTGCAACGGGATTGGCGCGGTGCGGTGACCCGGATCGAATCGGAGTTGAAGGCCGGTCTGGCTCCGGCTCTTTCGCTGCCGGGTGTGGTGGATGTGCGGGTGCTCGGCGCGATCGGTGTCGTCCAGCTCGACCATCCGGTGGATATGCGCAAGGCCACCCACGCGGCCGTCGAGGCCGGAGTGTGGTTGCGCCCCTTCCGCGATCTGATCTACACCATGCCCCCGTTCATCAGCACGACCGAGGACGTCGAGCGCATCGCCGCCGCAATGGTCGCCGCCGCCCAGGCCTGATCGCCGCTGGCCGGTGTTGCGTCGGGTTTCGGCGAACTCGGGGTGGACGGTGTCGGAGACCAGACCCGGAAGGCGCGGTGGCGTCGGCCCAGCCGTTGGCGATCAGCAGGTGGGTACGCCGTCGCGGAGCAGGACGCGGCGGCCGGGGGAGCTTCGGATGCTATGGGGGTGAAGCTCGGGATGAGTGCGGTCGGTTCGGCCATGGCCGGTACCGCACCGGCCCCTGGGCAGGCGGCCTGAACGGTGTTCAAGTATGCTGCGGAGCTGTGACTACCGATCCGTTGGGCTGGTTGGATGAACGCGCCGCCGAGCGCGTGAGCGCTGGGTTGCGTCGCGAGCTGCGGCCCCGCACAGCACAGTCGCCGTCGATCGACCTGGCCTCCAACGACTACCTCGGGCTGGTGCGCCACCCCGAGGTGATCGAGGGCGCGATCGATGCCGTGCGACGCTGGGGTGCCGGATCGACCGGGTCCCGGCTCGTCACCGGGACCACCGCCGAACACGAACAGCTCGAGACCGAACTCGCCGAATTCGTCGGCGCCGAAGCCGGTTTGGTCTTCGCTTCCGGTTACGCGGCCAATCTCGGTGTGGTGACCGCGCTCGCCGGACGGGGTGCGCTGGTCGTCTCCGATGCGGGCAGCCATGCCTCGCTGGTGGACGCCTGCCGACTCTCACGGTCGCGGGTGGCGATTGCCCCGCACTGCGATATTGCTGCGGTCGAGCGGCTGCTCGGTGAGCGCACCGAGGAGCGGGCGCTGGTACTCACCGATTCGGTATTCAGTGCCGACGGTGATTTGGCTCCGCTGGCCGAATTGCACCGGGTCACCAGGGCCAACGGTGCGGTGCTGATCGTGGATGAGGCGCACGGGCTCGGCGTGCGTGGTACGGGGGGACGCGGGCTGGTGCACGAGGTCGGTCTGGCCGGGGAGCCGGATCTGGTGATCACCGCGACTCTGTCGAAAGCCCTTGCCGCGCAAGGTGGTGTGGTCCTGGCCAGCGCGCGCGTACGTGCGCATTTGATCGATGCGGCGCGCACGTTCATCTTCGATACCGGGCTCGCACCGGCCGCGGTCGGCGCGGCGAGGGCGGCGCTGCGATTGTTGCGTCGCGAACCCGAGATGGCGGGGCGGGTGCTGGAGCGGGCCGCCGAGATCGCGCGCATTGCCGGTGTGGCGGAACCGGATTCGGCGGTTGTCTCGGTCGTGCTGGGGGAGGCGCAGGTCGCATTCGACGCCGCGCAAGCCTGTCGCGAGCGTGGGCTGGATGTCGGATGCTTCCGTCCGCCTTCGGTGCCCGAGGGTACGTCGCGATTGCGGCTGACCGCGCGGGCGAATTTGACTTCTATTGAAATCGACACCATCGCAACGGTTCTCACCGAGGTACTGGCGCGAGCGCGTGGACTGGAGGTGGTGGGCGCATGAGCGAGCGAATCGTGTCACAGTGCGCGACGCGCATGCCGGAGCCGAGCGACAGCGAGGCGCAGGCATGAGCGTGCTCTTTGTTACCGGGACGTCGACGGAGGTCGGCAAGACCGTGGTGACCGCCGCACTTGCCGCGGCCGCCCTGGCCGACGGTCGGACCGTGGCCGTGTGCAAACCGGCCCAAACCGGAGTTGGCCCGGGGGAACCCGGCGATCTCGCCGAAATCGAACGTCTGACCGGGGTTACGCGAACTATTGAGCTGGCTCGCTATCCCGAACCGCTGGCACCGGATACCGCCGCGCGCCGCTGCGGGCAGCCGCAGCTGACATTGAGCGAAACCGCCGCCGCCATCGACTCGCTCGCTGATGCCGACCTCACGTTGGTGGAGGGCGCCGGCGGACTGCTGGTCCGTTTGGGCGAGTTCACGCTGCTCGACCTGGCGCAGAAGCTCGACGCGCCCGTGCTGCTCGTTGCCGCGGCCGGACTCGGCACCCTCAACCACAGCGAATTGACCACGCGCGCACTGTCTTCGGCTGGAGTCCGCTGTGCGGGTCTGGTGATCGGCTCCTGGCCCGCCGAACCGGACCTGGCCGCCGAATGCAATCGCACGGATCTGCCTCGGCTTACCGGTGTCGACGTGGTCGGTTCGGTGCCAGCGGGTGCGGGCGGCTGGGACCGCGACCGCTTCGTCGGGGCCGCTCCCGGTTGGTTCACTCCGGGGTGGTCCCCGCTCGGCTGAGCGTTGGGACCGATCGGATCGGGTGGCTCGAGTATCGTTGCTCCGTGGCTTCCACTCGGATCGGACGGCATGTGAAAGCGCCCCGTGCGACCGTCTATCGGCTGCTGCTCGATGCCGACGCGGTGGCGCACTGGCAGGGCTGGCGCATCGCACTGGGCAAGCTCGCCGCACTCGCCGAGACCGGCGAACTGCCCTGACGCGCTGATCGAGCCAGCGCACCACCTCATCGGCGCGGCTCAATGATGGAGGTGGGCACCGGATTCCACCGTTCGATCCGATCGGGGTCCGCTCCAGGACGCGCCGGGATCCGCTGAGTTGTCTGGCAGTACCGGCGAACCGTACCTACCCTGGGGAAGATGTCGCCGTTGGACGATCGGCACCCGTCCACCGTCTCGGACTGGGACGGCGCGCGACGGAAAGCCCGGCTCCGGGAGACTCGTCTCGGGCACGGATGGCAGACGTTGCGCCGGACCAGACAGGCGCTGCTGCGGGTCGCCGTGGTGTTGCTCGCTGGGCTGACCGTATTCGCCCAGTACTGGGAGTACGACGTGACCCCGGAACGCGATCGGCTCGCGCGCACCGAACCCGCGGTGCTGCCGATCGCCACGCCCGCGCACGAACGCGATTGGGACACCGTCGTCGTCGATATGGTCGGTCTCGGTGGTCTGAATGCCAGCAATACCGCGGCCGCGCTGCCCGCGCTCAGCGAGATGGGCGTGGTCTGGGCGATCAAATACGACAATCAAGGCATTGATACCAAGGTGATCGCCGAGCTGATCGTCCGCGCCGCGCAGATGTCGGGCCTGAAGAACATCGTGCTGGTCGGGCACAGCATGGGCGGGGTCATCGCACTCGAGGTCGCCCGGCATATCCATCTCGGCAGCGACCGGCGGCTGGTGGGGGTGCTCCTGGATTGCACGCCGGTGGACCTGAACGCGGTGCGCCCGGAGAGCCGCGGCGCTGGCGAGGATATGGTGCGCTGGATGGGCTGGCTCCCCGGTGCACGCGAGAGCCGCACATTGCGGCTGGCCGTCGAAACCTATGCGCGGCGCGACCGATTCGTCGATCGCGGGCGCAACGGATTGCCCGGCGTCCGGCTCGAACCGTTGCGCGATGTGGTCGAGGAAGTGTTGCGCGAGAAGGTCTTTTCCCGCGATGTGGCCAGCAACGGTCTGATCGAGACACAGTTCCTGGCGATCGTGGCGGGCGGTGCGATCAACGACCTGCGCGCGCTATCGCATCCCGCCACTGGCAAACCACGTCCGGCCATCGTGTTCATCCGTCCCCGGGATCCGGATAACGATCGGGTGGTCGATGTCGAATACTCCCATCAGGTGCTCATCGAGCGGGTCGGCGGCGTGGACGGCTCGCTGCTGGTCGTCATGCCGCGAAATACCGGGCACGCCAATCCGATGCAGCAGCCCGAGGCCTACAACCAGATCATCGACCAGCAGATCCTGCCGTTCATCGAGCGGTACCAGCAGCGGGTGCGGGAGTCGGTCTCGTCGGCTTCGCCACCCTGATACCCGACTCCGGAGTTGGAATCAGGCTAAGACAAACCGTATTCGCGCCGGTTTTGTCTTGCTTCAATGCCAGCATGCTTCGACCACGTACGCTCCTGACCGGCCTGCTCGGCCGCACAACCGCCAGTTTGCTCGCCGTGGCGGCCGTTGCGAGTCTGGGACTCACCGGCTGCGCGAGCGACGATAAGCCGGTCGGCAATGCCAACGCACCGTTGCCCACCGAAATCCCCGCGGGCACCAAACTCGTTGTCGGCGACCAATCCGAGCGGTTGAAGGCGGTGCTCCAGTTCTCCGGTGAGCTCGACAAGCTGCCGTTCAAGGTGGAGTTCGCCAACTTCGTCGGCGGTCCGGCGATCCTGGAGGCCTTCCGGGCGGGTGCCGCCGATGTCGCGACCGTGGGCGATGTCCCGCCGATTCACGCGCTGGTCGCCGGGCAGGACGTGCCGATCGTCGCGGCTTCGCAAACCAGCGCCAGCGCACTGAAACTCGCGGTCGCGCCGGGCAAGACCGTCACCACCCTGGCCGATCTGAAGGGTAAGAAGATCGCCTATGCCGAGGGCACCGCGCAGCAGGCCGCCGTACTGCGAGCGTTGGCCAGGGCGGGGCTGAAACCCAGTGATGTGCAACTGGTTCGGCTGCAGCTCGCCGAGTTTCTGGACGCGGTGCGCACCGGCCAGGTCGATATCGCTCCGCTGGTCGAACCGAATGTCACCCGACTGCTGCGGACTCAGGGCGCGTCACTGATTCCGGATTCGGAGACCACCGGCATCTACGGCGGCCTCGCCTACCTCTACGCACGTCGCGCCACCGTCACGGATCCGGCCAAGGCGGCTGCCACCAGAGCGCTGGCCGCCGCCTACGTGCGGGCCTTCCAGTGGGCCAATACCCACCAGGATGAGTGGGCGCGCAAGTATTACATCGAGAGCCAAAAGGTAAGTGCCGACGATGCCAAGCGCATTGTCGACTCGCTGGGCACCTACACCTTCCCGCATCTGGATCAGCAGCTCGTCGATCGCCAGCAGGGCACCATCGACGCCATCGACCAGGCGGGTGAGCTGCCCAAGAAGGTGCACGCCGCAGACGGTTTCGATCTGCGCTTCGACGCCGTCATCACCCAGGCCGTCGCCGAAAGCGGCGCGTCGTTCGAACCGAAGGCGAAATAGCAATGGCCACCTTGGAAGTCGGCGTACTCGGCCGGATCGGTCGAAATTCACCCACCACGCCCGAACCGGTGCTGGCCCGGCGCAGGCAGACCCGACCCCGGCTCGGTCCCGGCCGCCCGATCCCATTCGGCATCGCCATCGGACCCGTACTGCTGATCGCGGCGTGGGTGCTCGGATCCGCCACGGGCGCACTGGATGAGCAGACGTTGCCCGCGCCGTGGACGGTCGCCGAGACCGCACGAGATCTCCTGGCCGACGGCAGACTGCAATCGAATCTGCTCACCTCCCTGAAGCGGGCCGCCTGGGGTCTCGGACTCGGTGTCGTGATCGGTGTGGTGCTGGCTTTGATCGCCGGGCTGAGCCGGATCGGGGAAGCCCTGCTGGACGGCCCGATTCAGATCAAACGCTCGATTCCTACGCTGGCGCTGATTCCGCTGTTCATTGTGTGGTTCGGCATCGGCGAGGAGATGAAGCTCATCGTCATCACGACCAGTGTCGCGATTCCGATCTACATCAATACCCACGCGCAACTGCGCGGCGTCGACAGCAGATATGTGGAATTGGCCGCGACGGTGGGGCTTTCGCGCTGGGGCTTTATCCGCCGGATCGCGCTGCCCGGTTCATTGCCCGGATTCTTCACCGGGCTGCGGCTGGCGGTCACCATTTCGTGGCTGGCGCTGGTCGTGGTCGAACAGGTCAATGCCACCAGCGGCATCGGCTATCTGATGACGCA
The DNA here is from genome assembly GCF_040609795.1 of Nocardia sp. NPDC004604. Classification (NCBI taxonomy): domain Bacteria; kingdom Bacillati; phylum Actinomycetota; class Actinomycetes; order Mycobacteriales; family Nocardiaceae; genus Nocardia; species Nocardia sp. NPDC004604. Next base: position 41,870 of record NZ_JBEXLC010000045.1, on the reverse strand, counting down.
GGCGCGCACCTACGGCCAGATCGATGTCATCGTCGTCGGCCTGGTGATCTATGGCCTGCTCGGACTGTTCGGCGATATCGCCGTGCGGGCGACGGAACGGAGGGCGCTGTCATGGCGGCAGACGATCGCGGACTGAGCGTGGTCCGAACCCGCTCGCTGCGCCGGGGTTTCGGCGATCGGGTGGTGCTGCACGGCATCGACCTCGATATCGCGCGCGGTGAATTCGTCGCCCTGCTCGGGCGCAGCGGTTCGGGCAAGAGCACCCTGTTGCGCGCGCTGGCCGAGCTGGATCGTGACGTGCCGGGCTCCGGGGAGCTGCGGGTGCCCACGGAACGTGCCGTGGTGTTCCAGGATTCGCGACTGCTGCCGTGGCACCGGGTACTGGACAACGTGACTCTCGGGTTGAAGGGTGCGGAAGCCGCCGAGCGTGGCCGCACCGCACTGGCCGAGGTCGGCCTGGCGGGGCGGGAAAGGGCCTGGCCCAAGGAGCTTTCCGGCGGTGAGCAGCAGCGCGTTGCACTGGCGCGCTCGCTGGTCCGGGAGCCGGAGCTGCTGCTGGCCGACGAACCCTTCGGCGCGCTGGACGCCCTGACCCGCATCAAAATGCATGTGCTGCTACAGGATCTGTGCGCCCGACATAAGCCTGCCGTCCTGCTGGTGACCCACGATGTCGACGAGGCGGTGCTGCTCGCCGACCGCGTGCTCGTCCTCGACGAAGGGCGCATCGCCGTCGATCAGCGCATCGACCTGGAACGTCCACGCCGCCATATCGATCCGGACTTCAACCGCCTGCGCGAACTGCTGCTGGCCAGCCTCGGCGTCGATGTCGCGGCCCTACCCGATGAGAAGAAGGCCTCATGACCCGCCAACTCAGCCTCAATGCGTTCATCTACCCCTCCGGACACCATGAGGCGGCCTGGCGGCATCCGCAGAGCCGACCCGACCGGATCTACGATGTCGCCTACTACCAGGAGATCGGCCGCACCGCCGAGGCCGCCAAACTCGACGCGGTGTTCTTCGCCGACGGGCCCGCGCTGCGCACCAATGTCGAGCACAACGCGGCATCGGGCCTGGAACCGATCACGCTGCTCACCGCGATCGCCACGGCCACAACCCATCTCGGCCTGATCGCCACCGCGTCCACCACCTACTACGAGCCCTACAACCTGGCCAGGCTGTTCTCCACACTGGATCACATCTCCGGCGGCCGGGCGGGCTGGAATATCGTCACCACCGGAACCGACCTCGCCGCGGCCAATTTCGGGCTCGACAAACATCCCGATCACCCGACCCGGTACGCGCGGGCCAGAGAGTTCGTCGACGCGGTCGTCGCGCTGTGGGACAGCTGGGAAGACGATGCGATCGTGCTCGACCAGCAGGCGGGCGTCTACGCCGATCCGGACAAAATCCACCCGATCGACTTCGTCGGCGAATACCTCAGTGTGCGTGGGCCGTTCAATGCGCCGCGCACCCCACAGGGGCATCCGGTGCTCGTGCAGGCGGGTGCGTCCAATGACGGCCGGGCATTTGCGGGCAAGTACGCAGAGGCCATCTTCACCGCGCATCAGCGGCTCGAGGACGCGCAGGCGTTCTACGCCGATATCAAGGCCAAGGCGGCCGAATTCGGCCGCGACGCCGACCAGGTCAAGATCCTGCCGGGTATCAGCCCGTTCATCGGCGATACCGAGGCGGCGGCCAAGCGACTCGAGCGGGAGTTCAACGAGCTCACCGTGCCCGAGTACGGTCTGAAGCAGTTGGAGGGCATCGCGGGTCAGCGTCTGGGGCACCTGCCGCTGGATGAGCCGGTACCGCTTGAATTGTTCAGCGACGCGGGCGATGTCACCGATAACGACCGCAGCCGTCGGCAGGTGGTGGCCGGGATCGTGCAGCGGGAACGGCCCACCGTGCGCGGGCTGCTGCACCGCCTTGCCGGTGCGCGTGGGCATCGGGTCTTCGCCGGTACTCCGGAGCAGGTCGCCGACACGATCGAGGAATGGTTCCGCAATGGCGCCGCCGACGGTTTCAACGTGATGCCGCCGTACTATCCGGGCGGGCTGGAGGTCTTCGCCGAAACCGTGGTGCCGATTCTGCAACAGCGCGGACTGTTCCGGACCGAATACACCGGCACCACCCTGCGCGACCACTTCGGCCTCTCGCGCCCGGAGAGTCGGTTCGCCCGCCGACCGGCCCTCACCCAGTGAGCGCGGCGGTCGTCGAGCCGGACTGTCGTCGAGCTGCGAGCCGTCGGCCGGCGCGGTATTCGATGGCTCCACTGCCCGATCGTCCATCGCGGCGAACTGTGGTCGCCGAACGCGTTCGGGCAGATCGCGCAGCTACAGATCGTCGAGAATTCACGCCCCTGCGCAGTGGAAGTTCGTGGCCGAAGGACGAACTGGCCGCCCGCCGCTCGGCGCTCGCGTTGTGAGTGACCAGCTTTTCGATATCGACCGCGCCGCAACACCATCGGTTCGCCTGCGGGCGCTGGTGTGGACGGTGTTCGTGCCGGTGGTGCTGTACGGCATCGGGTCGGGTGCCGCGGCACCGATGTACGCGCTGCGGGCGCTGGATCTGGGTGCATCGGCCGGGGTGGCGGGGATCGTCGTCGCGCTGAGTGGATTGGGCATGGTGTTGGCCGATCTGCCTGCCGGGCGGATCATCGCGCGGATCGGGGAGCGCTGGGCGATCGCGCTGGGCTCGGGCATCGGGCTCGGCGGGGTGCTGTGCGCGATCTCCGCGCCGAATCCCGAGGTGCTGGCGGTGGGCCTGCTGCTCAATGGAACCGCCAGTGCGGTATGGGGTTTGGCGCGGCAGTCCTACATCGTGGCAGTGGTGCCGCAGGCCGAGCGTGGGCGCGCGTTCTCAACGTTGGCGGGTGCGTCGCGGCTCGGATCCTTTTGCGGGCCGTTCGTCGGTGCCGGATTGGTCTACGCGATGGGGCCGAGCGGCGCGTTGTGGCTGCAATTCGCCACGACCGTGCTCGCAGGCGGGGCGATGCTCGCCATCCGTTCGGCCGACGGCGATAACGCGGACTCCAGCGACCACACACTGCGCTCGGTGATCGTCGAAAACCGCAGGGTGCTCGGCACACTCGGGGTGGCGGCACTGCTGATGGGCGGCGCACGGGCAGCGCGCACCGCACTGCTCCCGCTGTGGGCCGCGCATATCGGCGTGAGTGCCGCCACCACGAGCCTGGTTTTCGGCGTTACCGGTGCGGTGGACGTACTGCTGTCCTACCCGGGCGGCATCCTGCTCGATCGCTACGGCAGCCGCGCCACCGGCATCCCGTCCATGCTGCTGTTCGCCACGGGTTTCGTGGCCCTGCCACTCACCAATTCGGCACTCGAACTCGCCGGTGTCGCGGTACTACTCGGCCTCGCCAATGGCGTCAGCAACGGCATCATCATGACCGTCGGCGCCGATGTCGCACCCCCTGGGCAACGCGCCGAATTTCTCGGCGCGTGGCGCCTGACCCACGACGTGGGTATGTTCACCGGCCCCATCGCAATCGGCTTGATCAGCGCCGCAACCGTTCTCGGCGCCGCGGCGCTCACCCTGGCTGCAGCCGCTTCCGCGGGCGCGGCCGCTATGTACCGCTGGTTCCCAGGGGCCAACCAGGCTCGGCCCGGAGACGACCACAATCGGGAGGTGGCCTGAGCACCCGCACTCAGTCGCCCGATGTCAGCTGACGTCGGATCGTGATTTGCGCCTGGTGCATACTTAGCGAGCGCGGCGGATAGGTCGCACCTTGTGTGAGGCGCTCGCTGAGTGTGCGAGATTCCGCACTGCTGGGGCCGGGGTGGCGATGAGCGGTCGCAATGTCAGTGCCGTGGTTGGATGCGGCCCAAATAGGCGAGTAGGCGGTCGGTCGGCGCGGCGGTCGGTGGTTCGATCGGGGGAGCGAAGAGGGGCCAGCGGTCCGCGACCGGAACCAGTTTTGGTGCCACGCTGAGTAATTCGCGGGCGAGGCGATCCGGAATCGGCGGGGCGGACTGGTCGGTGGCGGTCAGATCCCACGCGTGGATCGTCAGTTCGAGAGCGCCGACCGTGCCGAGGACCCGGGCCGATACCGGCCTGCCGAAAACCACAACCGATTCCGGATGCTCGTTCGCCCAGTCGTCGAGCAGGGCCTCGGCACGACTGCGAATATGCAGGCTCCCGGCACAATTCGGCATCGGCGCGCCGGGTGTCAGCCGAACCTGCCCGCCTGCCAGACCTTCGCGCAATGCGGCGATCGACTCGTCCACGTGCGCGAGCAGCATGCGCGTATTCCAGCCCCGGCACGGCGTGGGTGCCGATAGATCCGGACCGATAGCGGGCAGGACCGCCAGCAGATAGGCGACCGCCCGCTCGAGCAGGTCATCGGTCATGGCAGCACCGGCTCGCGCTGCGCGGTCTCGATCAGGGACGTCGGCAGGCCGAATGCCTCGAACAGCGCGGCGTCGTGGTAGGAGACGACGTGCGAGATCCCTTCCGGTGTGACCGTGAGCACCTGCAGTGACTGCGCATGACCACGCAGATAGAACGCGAATCCGGGCTGACCGTTCGCCGCGATCGGCACCATGTGGGCCTCGCCCGGCGCATATGGGCACTTCGCTGCGATCAGTTCGACGATCGTGGTGTCGCCACGGAACCACTCGGACATCGGCGGCATCTCCCAGACCACATCCGACCGTAATAGCGTGATGAGCGTATCCATATCGGCGGCCTCGAACGCCGCGGCGTAGCGGTCCAGTAGCGCACGGATTTCGGGATCGTCGGGCTCTACCACCGGCGTATCCGGCCCCAGTGCATCGAGGGTGGCGTGGGCGCGTTGCAGCATGCTGTTGACCGCCGCCACACTGGTCCCGATCAGGTCCGCGACCTCGGCGGCCTTCCAGTGCAGCACATCCCGCAGAATCAGCACCGCGCGCTGGCGCGGCGGCAGATACTGCCACGCGGCGATGAGCGCCAGCCGCATATCGTCACGGGCCGCGATAATGGCGGCCGGATCCGCTGCCTCGGGTGCGATGAGCACATCCGGCATCGGCTGCAGCCAGGGGATTTCGGGGGCGAAGCGCACGTCCTGTGTCGGATCGGCCGTCGGGCCGGACAATCCGGCGGGTAGCACACGGCGACTGCTGTGCTCGAGTGCGTTGAGGCAGGCGTTCGTGGCGATCCGGTAGAGCCAGGTTCGCATCGAAGCACGTCCTTCGAAGTCGCCGTAGGCGCGCCAGGCCCGCAACATCGTCTCCTGCACCAGGTCCTCGGCGTCGTCGACCGAACCGAGCATCCGATAGCAGTGGGCGAGCAATTCGCGCCGATACGGGGTCGTGCGGGCCGCGAATTCGTCGCTGTCGGTCATCTGCTGTCCTTCCAGGTGCCCCGAAACATGTCCCTGCGAATACCGACCGCCGAACCGCCCGGAATTCATCGGTCCGCGGCGAAATCAGGGCAGTCGATGAGTTTCGGTCCGGGGCCGGTCGGTATCTGTGCGGGTTCGAAACCACCGGACCTGCCGAACCCCATAGGAAGGACCATCGTGAGCACACCGATTGTTTCGGCGGTGACCCAGCGCTGGGTGCTCGCACTCGGCGCGGTCGCCTCGCTGATGGCGGCATTGGACACCCTGGTCGTCAGCACGGCGCTCAGCACCATTCGCCACGACCTCGGGGCGTCGCTCGAGACGCTCGAATGGACCGTCAACGGATACAATCTCAGCTTCGCCGTCCTCTTGATGACCGCGGCCGTGCTCGGCGACCGCTTCGGACGCAAGCGGATGTTCACGGTCGGGCTCGGCATTTTCGTCGTCGCCTCGGCCGCGTGCGCGGTATCGACCTCCGTCACGACCCTGATCGTCGCGAGGGTGGCGCAGGGCGTCGGCGCGGCATTGATCATGAGTCTGGCGCTGGCCCTGGTCAGCGCGGCGTTTCCGCCGGAGCGGCGGGGCATGGCGATGGGTCTGCTGCAGGGCATAACCGGCCTTGCGGTCGCCTGCGGTCCGCTGGTCGGCGGTGCCGTCGCGGAGGGGTTGTCCTGGCAGTGGATCTTCTGGCTGAACGTGCCGATCGGGCTGGTCGCGATTCCGCTGGTGGCGACTCGGGTTCCGGAGGGCTTCGGCCCCGACAATGCGCTCGACGGCATCGGATTGGCGCTGGTCACCGGTGGTGCGTTCGGTGTGGTGTGGGGCCTGGTGCGCGGCAATATCGCGAGCTGGTCGAGTTCGGAGGTGTTGGTCGCGTTGATCGGCGGGATCGCCCTGCTGATCGCCTTCGCGGTCTGGGAGGCACGGGCGCGCGAGCCGATGTTTCCGATGCGGCTGTTCGTGAATCGCGGCTTCGCGGCGGGCAATACCGCGATCTTCCTGACCTTCGCCGCCCTGTTCGGCGAGGTGTTCTTCTATGCGCAGTTCCTGCAGACGGTGCTGCACTACGGTCCGCTCGGCGCCGGATTGCGGCTGCTGCCATGGACTCTCACGCTGTTCTTCTGCGCCCCGCTCGCCGGTGCGCTGGCCGACCGGATCGGGGAGCGGCCGCTGATGGTGACCGGCCTGGGACTGATGGCGGGCGGCATGTTCTGGATCGCGATGGTCGCCGATCCGGCAATGGCCTACGGCTCCTTGGTGATTCCGTTCATCGTCTCCGGCGTCGGCACCTCGATGGTGCTGCCGTCGGCGCAGAGTTCGGTGGTCGGCGCGGTGGAACACGCGATGCTCGGCAAGGCCGCCGGTGCCAACAGCATGATGCGTGAACTCGGCGGAGTCTTCGGAATCGCCGTCGCGGTAGCGGTTTTCGCCGGATCGGGTGGCTACGGCTCGGTGGAGGAGTTCACCGCCGGATTCGGCCCGGCGATCGAAGTCGGTGCGGCACTTGCGCTCTTGGGCGCGGTGGTGGCACTCGCACTGCCCGGGCGTCGGGCGAGCGTTGCGACTTCTGATCTCGAGGCGACGGCGGCATCCGTCTGAGTCCGGACCTGTCGCCCCCGAACGGGCCGCACAGGTGACACTGCGCACCCCTCATCTCAGCTGCACACCTGATATGAGGGGGCACAGGTCTGTGCGGCCGACGCCGGGCAAAATCCGGACTGGCTTATGCGCCGAACGCCGGACGTGCCGGACTCAGCGCACGCGGGAGCCGAGCAGATGACGCACACCGCCGACGAACAGCTGTAACCCGAAGTCGAAGCGTGCGGTCGCGTCCGTGGTGTCGTTGAGCGGTGAGGCGTCCTCGGTCAGCGCCCCGGCCGAATCCATCTGCATCCTGGACTGTTCGTCCACCGTCTGCCCGAGCACGTAGTACAGCAGTGTGTACGCCGCGAGTTCGGCCTCCGACCGCGGCATTCCGGCGCGGATCGCGGCCACCACGAGTCGTTCTCGGCCCTTGCTCGTGGTGAGTCGGGAGGCGTATGTCGCCGAGACCAATTCGGCCCCGTCGCGATATGCGAGCAGACAACTGCGCAGCCGATGCGCCAATTCGGTGATCTGGCCGGACCAATCCTCGGCCTCGATGGGATCCTCCATCGGCGCCAGTATCCGGTCGGCGACCGCGCCCAGCAGCGCCTGTTTATTGGGGAAGTGCCAGTACAGCGCGCCCGGCTGGACCTGGAGTGACCCGGCGAGCCGGCGCATGGTCAGGTCGGCGAGACCGTACTGGTCGAGAATGGCGATGGCGCCGTCGACCACGTCCGCCCGGTGCAGTTGCACGAGGTTCTCCTCCGCTGTATTCGATTGCGGCGTTCCCGCCTGCAGGCCCGTCGCTCATGCCGCGCGTGTTTTGACTCACTGTTACCGCTACCCTAGCCTGAACACCGTTCAAGTTGCACGGCCACCTCGGCCGGACGAAGGGATTCGTGCAGTGACCCAGGCACCCGTCCACACCGATATTCTGGCGACCGCCCGCGAGCAGGTGCTCGAGCGCGGCGAAGGCCTGAACCAGGAGCAGACCCTCGAGGTCTTGCGGCTCGGCGATGACCGGCTAGAGGAGCTGCTGGCCCTGGCGCACGAGGTGCGCATGAAGTGGTGCGGTCCCGAGGTCGAGGTCGAGGGCATCATCAGCCTCAAGACCGGCGGCTGCCCCGAGGACTGCCACTTCTGCTCGCAGTCGGGCCTGTTCCAGTCGCCCGTGCGCGCCGCCTGGCTCGATATCCCCAGCCTGGTCGAGGCCGCCAAGCAGACTGCCAAGACCGGCGCCACCGAATTCTGCATCGTCGCCGCGGTGCGCGGTCCGGATGAGCGGCTGATGGCGCAGGTCGCCGCCGGTGTCGAGGCCATCCGCAATGAGGTCGACATCCAGGTCGCATGTTCGCTCGGCATGCTCACCCAGGAGCAGGTCGACCAGCTGGCCGCCATGGGCGTGCACCGCTACAACCACAACCTGGAGACCTCCCGTTCGCACTTCCCGAATGTCGTCACCACGCACACCTGGGAGGAGCGCTGGGACACCCTGCGCATGGTCCGCGAGGCGGGCATGGAGGTCTGCTGCGGCGGCATCCTCGGCATGGGCGAAACCCTGGAGCAGCGTGCGGAATTCGCGGCCGATCTGGCCGAGCTCGAACCGGACGAGGTGCCGTTGAACTTCCTCAACCCGCGCCCCGGTACCCCCTTCGGCGACCTCGAGGTGCTGCCCGCCGCCGACGCACTGCGCGCCGTCGCCGCGTTCCGGCTCGCACTGCCGCGCACCATGCTGCGCTTCGCGGGCGGCCGCGAGATCACCCTCGGCGACCTCGGCGCCAAGCAGGGCATTCTCGGCGGCATCAATGCCGTCATCGTCGGGAATTACCTGACCACCCTCGGTCGGCCCGCCGAAGCCGATCTGGACTTGCTCGGCGAGCTCAAGATGCCGATCAAGGCCCTCAACGAAACGCTCTGATCCGCTGCCGAAACACTGAGTACGCAAGCATCACGAAAGAGGCTGGCGCCGTGAGTACTGTCATGGATATGGACGAGCGCTACAACCCGTTCACCGGCAAACGCATTGTGCCGGGGCTCGATGATCCGGTCCCCGCCGCGGCGGTGCTCGGACTGGAACCGCCGCGCTTCTGTGAGCAGTGCGGCCGTCGGATGATCGTGCAGGTCAGCCCCGATGGCTGGTGGGCGAAGTGCTCGCGGCACGGTGTCCTGGACTCCAAGAATCTGGAACACCGCTAGTGGTGGCCGAATACGGCGATATCCAGATCGCGCCGCCCAGATCGGCGTGGCGGCTCGGTGTGCGCCACGAGCTGCGGGCCGCGGCGCTGATCGCGGTCGGCGTGTTGGTGCTCAGTGCGCTGGGCGGTGTGGTGTGGGCCTTTGTGGCGCCCACCCAGCAGTATCTGGTGGTCAAGGCGCGCGCCGGTGCGGTACCGGCCAAGGGTGCGACCCTGACCGGGGAGAGCGTGCACCAGTTCGATGCACTGGCGATCTTCGTATGCATCGGCGCGGTCCTCGGGGTGCTCACCGCGGTCGGCGCGTGGCGCTGGCGTCGCGCGCGCGGGCCGCTGCTGCAAATCGGTCTGCTGATCGGCGCGGTGGCGGGCGCCTATGTCATGTCGAAGGTCGGCGAGCAGATCATGCGGTGGCAGCATCCGATGCCGTACGACCCGCCGGTCGGGCAGATCGTGCAGTTGCCGGTGGAGGTCGGCAGCTGGGTGGCATTGATCGTGCAGCCGCTGCTCGCCTCGCTGACCGTGCTGTTCCTTGCGGCCCTGAGCCCGTCGGAGGATCTCGGCACCGGATCCCGCGGGCCGTTCGGCAATCGACGGCGATCCTCTTTCGCGACAAGCACATTCGAGTCGGTCGACGGCGCCGGGCCCGATGGCCGCGCTGCGAACGGTGGGCAGGTGCCCTACGGTGTGCCCTACAACGGCTTCGGACCGCCCGGCGAGGCCGGTTCGGGTCGCACTCGCTGAACTAGTGTCCGAACCGTTGCCCGCGCGACGGCACAGCCGTATCGGAACACCTTAGAATTATGGGATACGCTGTGCGTTCAGAGAGGAACGGATCGTGGCGTTCGTCGGTAGCGGGCCGGTCGTCGAGGAGCTCGACGCACAGTTCTGGCGAGTGGTCGAACCGCTCGTCTATCACGGTGCGACAGCGGAATTCGTCATCCCCGCCGGCTTCCGCACCGACTTCGCATCGGTGCCGAGGGCGCTGGTCTGGCTGGTGCCCCGTTACGGCATCTACACCCGAGCCGCCATCCTGCATGACTACCTGCGCAGTTCGAATGCGGTGAGTGTGGCCGACGCCGACGGCATCTTCCGGCGCTGCCTGCGCGAGTTCCGCGTCTCGATACCGCGCCGCTACATGATGTGGGCCGCAGTGCGTTTGGGCAGTCGGCTGCGCGGCGCGAACCTCGGCGATATCGCACTGGTCGGGGTCATCGCCATCCCGTCGTTGGTCTTCCTCGCAGTCCCGGTGACCGTGGTGACGGTATTCCTGCTGCTGTTCTGGTTGGTGGAGTTGGTGTTCTGGGGGTTCGGGCGGCTGGCCCGCCGAACGGCCGCGCCGCCGCCCGAGCCGCAGATGAAGACGGCCTGAGCGCGGCGGCTCCTTCGAAAGTTCCGGTCCGGATGCTCTTTTCAGCCTGTTAGCTGCATGTTCGCATGCGGTCGGTGCCGGTGTGTGCTGGCCCGTCCTAATCTCGTTGCACGCCGGGGGTGTCGCTCCCGCCATCGGAACGTGCAGGAGGACAGATGGATTCGGATCACCGGGAACCGCGGCTGCGACCCTCGCCGCGAAGTATTTTCTCGCAACAGTTCGCCGCGCTCTTCGAGTCCGCGGGCAATCCCACATTGCGTCGGGTGGCGGCCGCGGCGCAGGCGCGGATGCGCGCGGCACGGGCTCCCGGGCAGAAGGGCGGCGCATCGGTTCAGCGCATCAGCGACTGGAAGGCCGGACGCAATGTGCCGGCACGGTTCGAATCCTTGCTGCCCGTGCTGCTCACGCTGATCGAGGAGGCGCGCAAGTCGAGTGCGCCGGTGCCGCCCGCACTGCTGGATGTGCAAGAGTGGCAACGGTTGTGGGCCGCGTCGAATGCGTGGGATCCGGCCGCCGATGCGACCGAGTGCCCGTATCTCGGGCTGACCTCCTACGGCCGTGACGACGCCGAGTTGTTCTTCGGCAGGAGCAGGCCGACCGCCGAGCTGGCCGAATTGGTCTGCACCACAGTGGGTCCCGAGGGACACGGCGGCATTGTGATGCTGGTCGGTGCCTCCGGTGCGGGCAAATCCTCGCTGCTCGCCGCGGGGCTGCTTCCGGCGCTGGCGGATCCGGTCGAGGAATGGGCGGTCGCGTCCATGACTCCGGGCAGCGCGCCTGTCGAGGCATTGCTGGCCGCTGTCCGAGCGGATTTCGATACGAAGCCCGTTGAACCCGGATCTCTTTCGACGGACGTAACCGGGCCTGCGGACGAGGCATTGCTGGCCGCCGTCTGCGCCGGATCCGACCGGAAGCCCGCCGAACCCGAATTTCTTTCGCCCGAGCCTGCGGACCGCAGCGGTGCGGCGCTGGAAGACAGCGCTGGATCCGCGGCTGGGCTCAGCCGCGAATTCAGATCCGAGAAGACCGGCGGCGCTGCGGAAGCCATCGCCGTGGCGCTGGCGGCATGGGGTGCGGGCAAGCGTCGACTCCTGATCATCGACCAGCTCGAGGAACTGTTCACGCTGTGCCGCAACGAAGACGAGCGCGCGCACTTCCTCGCCACCCTCGAACACCTCGCCATCCGCGGTGAGCGCGAACCGACCGCCGTCGTCATCGCCGTCCGCGCCGACTTCTACGCCCGCTGCCTCGACATCCCCGTCCTGGAGGACGCCCTCAAACACCGCAGCTACCTCCTGGGCCCGATGCGCCTGGACGAACTCGCCGAAGCCATCAACCGGCCCGCCGAACTGGCCGGCTACAAACTGGAATCGGGGCTCGAAGAGCTCGTCATCAGCGAGCTGTGCGGACTCGGCGGCGACCGCCGAGCTTATGACCCCGGCGCACTGCCCCTGGTATCGCATGTGATGGCGGCAGTATGGCAACGCCGCGACGGCACCCGCCTAACCATCGACGGCTACCGAGCTGCGGGTGGTGTGATCGGCTCGGTCGCCGCGACCGCCGAAAAAGCCTGGGGCGAACTGACCGACTTCCAACAGAGCATCGGCAAACAGGTCCTGCTCGGCCTGGTCGCCGTCGGCGACGACTCCCGCGACACCCGCCGCAAAGTCACCCGCACCGAACTCATCCAACAGACCGTCGACGCCGCCGACACCGCCCTGGAGGTCCTGGCCCGCACCCGATTGATCACCCTCGACGCCGAATCCGCCTACCTCACCCACGAAATCGTCCTGGACGCCTGGCCCCGCTTGCGCACCTGGATCGATGAGGACCGCGTCGGGTATCTGGAACGCCAACGGCTGCAGGCGGACGCGTCGGATTGGGCGACCCAGGGGCGCGACTCCGCCCTGCTCTATCGCGGCGCGCGATTGATCACCATGCAGGAGCATGCGGACAAAGGCGCGATCGGCGCGGCGGCCGAAGAGTTCTTGGCGGCGTCGCAGGTTGCGCGGCGACGTAGCCAACGTCGTTACTCGGCCAGAGTGGCCGTCCTGGCCCTGCTCGGCGTGATCGCGCTGGTGCTCGCGGGTGTGGCTTTCGTGCAGAGTGGCACCGCGAAAACCCAACGGGACAATGCGATCTTCCTCGGTGTACTCGCTGAGGCCGACCGGCTACACGATCGAGATCCGGCGCTCTCGGCTCAGCTTGTCCTGGTGGCGAACAAGCTTCGACCAGATGATCTCGAAGCCCGGGCACGCCTGCTCGATACGCAGACACTGCCGTTGGCGACCTCGCTCGTCGGACACCTGGGCGTCATGTGGGACTTCGCCCTCCGACCGGACGGCCGAGTCTTTGCCTCCGTGGGCAGTGACAAGACCGTTCGCCTGTGGGACTTATCCGATCTGCGGCACCCGGTCGAGTTGGGCCAACCGCTGGTCGGACATCAGTCCGACTTTGGCTCGGTTGCGTTCAGTCCGGATGGCGGCCTGCTCGCGTCGGCAAGTAGCGACGGAACGGTGCGCTTGTGGGATGTGCGGACACCGGCGAATCCAACGGCGGTCGGCGCACCGCTGCCGACGGGATTCAGTGGCGTTCTCGCCTTCCTTCCCGATGGGAAGAGGCTCGCGACGTCTGGTCGCGATCATGCGGTTGTCTTCTGGGACATAGCGAATCCCATGGACCCGCGTCCCGTCCAGACGCGACTTCCGGACTTCGCCAGCACATTTCAGCCCGGGGCGTTCAGCCGGGATTGGCGGCTCATGACCACCTTCGATGGCCAAGGGAGTGTGCAGCTGTGGAGCATTGCCGACCTGAACCAGGTTCGACCGCTCGGTCGACTGCCTGGTGAGGGCTCCGCGCTCTTCAGTCCAGATGGGCGAACCCTCGCTCTAGATGGCGGCGAAAATCAAACTCTCGTGCTGTGGGACCTGTCCGACCCCGAGGCGCCGCGGCAGATCGGAAAACCCATCGTCCTGGGTTCGTCATTGGTGGGCGCGCCAAAGGCATTCAGCCCAGATGGCAGACAGCTGGCGATCGGGTTCGCCGACGCGAAGATAACCATGCTGGCTCTCGACAATCCGGAGAAGCCCGTCGTTCTGAGTTCTCCGACGATGAAGGGCATCGGTGCTGTCCGCGCTCTCGCGTTCGGCCCCGAGGGACGACTACTGACCGGGGGGCTGGACGGTGTGATCAGAGTATGGTCACTGCCCGATCTGCACTCCGGTATGCCGGGCTTTGCCGATCACATTACGGGGCTGAAAACCGATGCCACCGGGGATTTGCTGGTCTTCGGCACCGAGTCCGGCACCGTCGAGATCCTGCGTGCCGATAATCCACGCGCGATACATCCAGTGGGCCGAATCCAGGCAGACGGCCCGTACCCAGACGCCGTAATAAGCCCTGATGGACGCACCGTATTTGTCAGAGGAATGAAGGAGGGCGCGACGTTGTACGACATCTCCGATCCGTCGACGCCGGAGCGCCTCGCCGAATTGCCGAGGACTCCATACGGGACGAACGCCGCGGCCTTCACGCCTGATTCGAGATTCGTGCTCAGTCTGGATATGACGTTGTCGGAGGGGCGAATTCGGATATGGGATCTGGGTGACCGAGCGAAACCGCGCGCTGCCGGCGAGCCTGTCGACGTTCCTGGCGGCCGAGACCTGATGCTGAGCCCGAACGGTCGGGTGCTGGCCGCAATCGGCGAAGATGTGACGCTCTGGGATATCTCGAACCCAACGTTGCCGATCCGACTCGGGCGCTTGTCAACCGGTCGGGTTGAGAGATTGACCCGCGCCGCGTTCAGCCCGGACGGACGTCTCCTGGCGAGCTCCAGCGACGATCGGACTATTCGAGTCTGGGACGTCAGCGATCCGGCGGCTCCGGTTTCCGCCGGTGAGCCGTTGGCGGGGAACACGGTTGAGGTGACGTCGTTGGCCTTCAGCCCCGATGGGCGCCTGCTCGCGTCCGCGAACCTCGACTCGGAATTGCGTTTATGGGACTTCAGCAATGGCATTCCCGCTGCCCCGGTGCGATATCCGCTCGCCACCGCGGTGCCGAATCACGGGCGGGCGATGGTATTCCACCCGGCGGGCGGATTCCTGATGACCGCGAGTGCGCCGGGTGGCATTCGATGGTGGGATCTGGACCCGCAGCACGCCGCTGCCCGCATCTGCGATGTCGCTCAGGGCGTGCTGAACCCGACGGTGTGGCGGGAACACCTGCCGCAGATCGCATACGCGCCGCCGTGCGGATGAAATTCGGTGGCTGCATGTGCGGTCGCGTCGCTACCGTTGACGCGCATGTGGAGCCGCGGAATGGAAGGAGGTGGCGATGAGCGAGGATATGTTGACCAGGCATGGGCAGGCGGTATTGATTCCGTCCGGGGAGCAGGAGCGGCCGGATCTGGTGGCGTGGCGGCGGCGGAATGCGCTGCGGCGGTCCAGTGCCGCGCAGCCGATTCCCAGTAAGCGGCAGTACCGGCGGAATGAGAAACATAAGGGTCGGGTGGGGGATTGACGCCGATTCGGTAGTGCTATGGGTTGACCCCGTTTTCGCATGTGCAGCATGCGGAGGCGGGGTTTTTCCATGCTCCGGTTCGACATGCGCGTCGGCTGGCGCAATGGCACTCGGTTACCGCACTCAGCAGCCACCGGGCAACTGGTGTCCGGCGGCCTCGCCGACCATGCCGGATATTGGCCTGCCACACGGTGATCGCTAGGCGTCGGACCGCATTTCTGTCCGGTCCGGAAAGTCGGACAGGCGGTCGAGCGCATTGCCGCTTCCGGTCCGGATAACTCGTATCCGACTGTGACCAGCCATATTCGGCGACTCCGAATGCTCGGCCGTTCCGTCGCGGCGCACCGACCCCTATCGTCGAAATCGTTCGAGCGATCGAACAGCGGAGGCGGACAGTCGATTTCGCCAATGCGCAGCGCCGATGGAGTGGCAGCCGAATAGGGAGGGCGGCAAATGTTCTGGAAATCGGTTATAGCAGGGGCGGCTCTGGTCGAGATGGGCTTCCCGTCCAACTGGGTCGTATGGATCCTGTGCTCCGGGCATCTGGGTATGCCCGGCGGGCTGTCCGAGTAAAAGGGGAGTGTCCCGGTCGCCGGTGATCGGGACACGCTCGGGATGCCGTGGCCCCTATAGCAGTGGCCGCGGCACAGTCCGCTTTGTGCTGGGCGACCGGTTCGGGGGCCGGTCGCCGAATGGGGGCCGATCGCGGGGAGGCGATCGAGTGGGTCAGGTGGGTGGGCGGAATGCGGCGAATTCGTCGGTGACTCGGAGTTCGGAGTCGGTGAACCGATAGACCGCCGCGGGCCGTCCACCCGCCCGGCCGGGGGAGGCGGTCGCACCGGTCGGCGTGATCACCTTGCGGCGCGTGAGAACTCGCTGCAGATTCGTCGTATCGACCTCATAACCCAGTGCGGCGCAGTAGATTTCGCGCAGCGTCGACATGGTGAACCGCTCCGGCGCCAGCGCGAAGGCGATATTCGTGTAGGACAGCTTCGCCGCGAGTCGGGTGCGCGCGTGCTCGACAACGGTGCCGTGATCGAACGACATCAACGGCAGCATCGATACCGGATGCCACGCGGTGTCGGACGGTAGCCGCGGGTCGGCGGTCAGCGGCACCAGGCCGAGATAGGCCGAGGCGATCCGGCGCGGCGCGGGTACCCGGTCCGGATTGCTGAATACCGACAGCTGCTCCAGATGTGCCAGCTCGCGCACGTCGACCTTCTCGGCGAGCTGACGACGAGCCGAGATATTGAGGTCCTCGTCGTCGCGCAAGCGGCCGCCGGGCAGCGACCAGGTGCCCATCTGCGGGTCGAGGGCGCGCTCCCACAGCAGCACCGCCAGTTCGGTCCGCTGACCGGGTGGACAGGGGCGAATCAACTCGTCGGTCACCCATGCAGGGCTGCTACCTGCGCTGATGTCTTGGGGGAAGCGCCGAACCTGGAACACCGCGGTGAGCGTTTCGTGGATGGTGTTACTATGGGGCACGTTTTCGATTATAAGTCGAAAACCTGGTTCGGGTGTGAATCGGATGCCATGTGAACAGGCACAAGCTCCGATCGCACGAGGAGAGGAGCCATCATGGCGACGATGGGTGCGAAGCTGGCGCCCCCGCTGATGGGGCAGGTATTCGACGGTCCGACCGGATTCGCCGGTGTCGAGGCGACGCCGGAGTGGGCGGCCGAGATCAAGCGACTCGCCAGGGAGCGCAACGCGACGATTCTCGCGCACAACTATCAGTTGCCCGAGATCCAGGATGTCGCCGACCACGTCGGTGATTCGCTGGCGCTGTCCCGCATCGCGGCCGAGGCTCCCGAGGACACCATCGTGTTCTGTGGCGTGCACTTCATGGCCGAGACGGCCAAGATCCTCAGCCCCGAGAAGACGGTGCTCATCCCGGATCAGCGGGCGGGTTGTTCGCTGGCCGATTCCATCACCGCCGACGAATTGCGTGCCTGGAAGTCCGAATTCCCGAATGCGGTGGTCGTCTCGTACGTGAACACCACGGCCGCGGTGAAGGCGCTTACCGATATCTGCTGCACCTCGTCGAATGCCGTCGATGTCGTCGCCTCCATCGATCCCGACCGTGAGGTGCTGTTCCTGCCGGACCAGTTCCTCGGCGCGCACGTCAAGCGCGTCACCGGCCGCGAGAATATGCACATCTGGGCGGGCGAATGCCATGTCCACGCCGGGATCAACGGTGATGAGCTCACCGAGCAGGCCCGCACCCATCCGGATGCCGAACTGTTCGTGCACCCCGAATGCGGTTGCGCCACTTCGGCGTTGTACCTCGCGGGCGAGGGCTCGTTCCCGGCCGACCGGGTGCACATTCTGTCCACCGGCGGCATGATCGATGCCGCGCGGGCCGCGAAATCGAACCAGGTGCTGGTCGCCACCGAGGTCGGCATGCTGCACCAGCTGCGAAAGGCTGCCCCCGGCATCGACTTCCAGGCCGTCAACGACCGCGCGTCCTGCAAGTACATGAAGATGATCACCCCGGCGGCGCTGCTGCGCTCGCTCGTCGAGAACACCGATGAGGTGCACGTCGACCTGGAAACGGCTGCGCTGGCCCGCAATTCGGTGCAGCGGATGATCGAAATCGGCAACCCGGGCGGTGGCGAATGAGCGCGCCCTGGTGTGAACGGAGTGCGATATGTGCACTCGTCCGGAGTGGCGGTGCGGAATGACCGTCAGGGTGGCCGGTAGCGCCGCCTGCGGCATCGTCCGGACGCCGTTGCTCGTCGAGAAGGGCAGGGGCGCATGAGTATCGCGCCGCGGATCGATTGGGAAGCCGAGGCCGATCTGGTGGTGCTCGGCGGCGGCGTCGCCGGGTTGACCGCGGCGCGTACCGCATCGCTGCGCGGGTTGCGGGTGCTGATCCTCAGCAAAGGCGGGCCGACGGATACCGCAACCCAGTACGCCCAGGGCGGTATCGCCGTTGTGGCGCCACATGAGGATTCGGTCGAATCGCATGTGCGCGACACGGTCGAGGCCGGTGCCGGGCTGTGCGATGAGTCGGCGGTGCGATCGATCGTGGCGGGCGGTCAAGCGGCCGTGGCCGCGCTGACCGATCTCGGCGCGGTCTTCGATCTCGGTCGGGACGGCCAGATTTCGCGCACCCGCGAGGGCGGGCACAGTACGCGGCGGATCATCCATGCCGGAGGTGATGCCACCGGCGCGGAGGTGCAGCGCGCGCTGAATGCGGCCGGACTGCCGGTTCTGTTCGGTGCCGCAGCATTGGAGATCGTCACCGGCCGGACCGGTGTGCAGGGCGTTATCGCGGTGTCGGAGAACGGATTCGGGGTCGTGCATGCACCGGCGGTGCTGCTGGCCACCGGCGGGCTCGGCCAGCTGTACGCGTTGAGTACGAATCCGCCGGGTGCGACCGCCGACGGCATCGCGCTGGCGCTGTGGGCCGGGGCGACGGTGGCCGATCTGGAATTCGTGCAATTCCATCCGACGGTGCTCTACACCCCGGGTGGGCTCGGCCGCAGGCCGCTGATCAGCGAGGCGGTGCGCGGCGAGGGCGCAGCACTGGTGGATTCCGAAGGGAATTCGGTGACCGCGGGTGTGCACCCCCGTGGCGATCTGGCACCCCGCGATGTGGTGTCGCGTGCCATTGCCGCACGGATGCGTGCGCTCGGCACCGATCACGTCTACCTCGATGCCCGCGCGATCGACGGCTTTCCGCAACGTTTTCCGACGATCACCGCGTCCTGCCTGGCCGCGGGGATCGACCCGCGCGCCGATCTCATCCCGGTCGCGCCCGCCGCGCACTATCAATGCGGCGGGATAGTCACCGATCCCCACGGCCGGACCGCGGTTCCGGGTTTGTACGCCGCGGGTGAGGTGGCGCGCACCGGCCTGCACGGCGCCAACCGGCTGGGATCGAACAGCCTGCTCGAGGGTCTGGTGGTCGGCGAACGGGCCGGGGTGGCCGCGGCCGAACGGCTCGGCGAGGACGCGCATGTGACGGAGGTGTCCTTCCACACCGTGCCGCGTGCCGCGCGCGCCCTGGTGCAGCAGTCGATGACATCGCACGCCTCGGTGGTTCGCGATGCCGCTGGGCTCGCGGAGGCGGCGATGCGATTGCGCGATGCGGTGTCACACAGTGCCGCGACCCGGCTACGTGCCGAATTGACCGGTGCCGCGCATCCGATCGCCGGAACGACGGGCACGGCGGTCAGCGATATCGCCACGCTGCACGGCGCTGAAGCGCCGAATGGGACCGGAGCGCCGGACGGCACCGGGGACTTGAACAGTACTGCTGCGGCACAGCGCATCACCGCATTCGAGGACGCCGCGCTCACCCTCACCGCCCAGGTGCTGCTGCTCTCCGCCGCGGCCCGCACCGAAAGCCGCGGCTGCCACGCTCGCTCCGATCACCCGACCTCCGATGAGCAGCAACGCCACAGCCGCGCAGTGCGTCTGGGTCCCGAAGGCCATCCCGTCCCGGCACCCGACGGTCTCGACCTCGGCGACTGGAACCAAGACGCCATTCCGAGCGCCTCATGACGCTCGAATCGGCGGGTGGGATATCGCTGCGGCAACGCAGGATACGAGCTTTCGGTGGGCGGCGAGGTCCAGGCGACACGATGGCCCCGGGATTTGAGATTTGCTCGCCGACAATGCGGGCAGTAGGACGAGGAGTGCACTGATGGGTCTGGATACCGGCCTGGATCGTGACGAGGTGCTGGCGCTGATCCGCACCGCGCTGGATGAAGATCTGCGCTACGGCCCCGATATCACCACCGCCGCAACGGTTCCCGCCGACGCGGCGGTCAAGGCATCGGTGGTCTCGCGCGAGCCGGGCACCGTCGCCGGACTCGACGTCGGACTGCTCGTTCTCGATGAGGTGATCGGCGCGGGCAACTATGAAATCACCGATCGAGTCGCCGACGGCACCCGGGTCGAGCCGGGACAGAGCGTGCTCGAGCTGGTCGCACCGACGCGCGGCCTGCTCACCGCCGAACGCACCATGCTCAACCTGGTCTGCCACCTCTCCGGCATCGCCACCGCCACCTCGGCCTGGGTCGACGCGGTGGCGGGTACCAACTGCCGCATCCGCGACAGCCGCAAAACCCTGCCCGGCCTGCGCGCCCTGCAGAAGTACGCGGTCCGCGTCGGCGGCGGCGTCAACCACCGCATGGGCCTCGGCGACGCCGCCTTGATCAAGGACAACCACGTCGTCGCCGCCGGTTCGGTAGTCGCCGCACTGCGCGCCGTCCGCGACCTGGCGCCCGATATCGCCTGCGAGGTGGAAGTCGACAGCCTCGAACAACTCGACGCCGTCCTTGCCGAACACGTCGAACTCGTCCTGCTGGACAACTTCCCCCTCTGGCAAACCCAGGCCGCCGTCCAACGCCGCGACAATACGGCCCGGGATACCAAACTCGAATCCTCCGGCGGCCTCACCCTCGACAAAGCCGCCGACTACGCCCGGACCGGCGTCGACTACCTCGCCGTCGGCGCCCTGACCCACTCCGTCCGCGTCCTCGACCTCGGCCTCGATATGTAGGACCGTCAGCGATACTGCGCCAGCAGCATCTCCCGACGGCGAGGGTGTCGGTGACAGTGCCGTCCGCTGGCCGCAAGCTGTGCAGCTTCCGGCGGCTTTGTGTCGATCAGGCGGTGAGTTCGCGTTCCAGGGGCGTGCGGAAGCGGGGGATGGCGCGGACTTCGCCGAACCATTCGGAGGTGCGAGCGGCCTCGGCGGCGATCATGGTTTCGGCATCCGAACCGACGTCTTCCAGTAGCCGGTAGGCGATTTCGCCGTCTTTGCGCTGGGCCCAGCCACCGACGATGCGGCCGTTCCACCAGATGGTCGGTCCGACGTTTCCGTTGCGGTCGAACAGGTTCGGGGCGTGCGGGCCCAGGTACCAGTCGCGGGATTGCCAGCCCATGGAGGTGGGGTCGAGCGCGGGGAGCAGGGCGGCCCAGGGTTCGGGCTCGGGGGTCGGGTCCTGATCATCGGCGAGCAGCAGGCCGGTGCCGCCGTCGAGATCGACCTCGACCACATCGAGTTGGGCGAGGGCCTTGCGGACCTCGCCGAGGGTCCAGCCCGTCCACCACTTGATATCGGCAATGGGGGCGGGTCCGAAGGCGTAGAGCCACTGCCGGACGAGTTCGGCGCGGGCTTCGTCGGCGGGGATGCTCGCAACACCTTGCGGTAGCCACGATTCGACGGGCGCCCAGGTGTATTGGCTACTGGTCCAACTGCCATTGGGACGGCCACGCACGATGCGGCCCTCGACGCCGAGGATCACCAGCACCCACGTGGTGATGGAGGTCGGACGCGAATAGGCCTTATCCGGAGCGGGATTCACCTGGGTACGCAGTAGTGGCACATCCTTGCTCAGCTGTGCGCCGGTGGCCGCGCCCCTGGCCAGCAGCGCCTTGTGCGTGGCGTCCTCGACCTCGGCGAGCCAGGTGCGCACATCGCCGTCCACCACACCCGCCTGCTCGATGAATCGGCCGTAGGTGCGACGTTGTTTGTGCGCCAACGCATCCGCGCAGGATGCCTGCAATACCGGGACCAATCCGATCGGCGCGACGAACATGGTGCGCCGCATCGCCAGCATGCGCAGCAGCGTCCGATCGTCGTACAGCGCCTTCTCGACATGCGCGGGCTCGGCGGCATGACTGCGCGCGCCGACGGAGAGGTACACCGTCGCCGGATCGGTCGCATGCAGCACTACCAGCGACCGCACGATCTCGGCCACGTCATCGGTGCGATTCGACGGCGCCAGCCGATGTCGCACCCCCAGTCGTGCTCGCCGCTCCGCCGCATCAATCGAACGCATAGGCGAATATTAGCGTTCGCCCGGCGATCCAGAATTATGCCGGTTGCCAGGCGCGCACCAGATCGAGCAGGCCGGGAAAGCGCGCTTCCAGGTCCTCGATCCGGACCCGGCTGCGCCGCTCGAGTCCGTACTGCCGCTGGCGGGTGACACCGGCCTCGCGCAGCACCCGGAAGTGGTGCGTCAGTGTCGATTTCGGCCGATCGATGTCGAACCAGCCGCAGGAGCGACCGGTATCGGGGGATTCCAGCAGCAGCTTCTGCACCATGCTCAGCCGCAGCGGATCACTGAGCACGCCGAGCACCTCTTCCAGCCGCAACTCCGCGCGCGCGGGCTCGGGCAGCGTGGTCGCGACGGTGTCGGTGGCGGGCATCAGGGTCTCCTGTGGATCTCGAATTCATTAGTTCGACTTCTATCGTACTAGATGTTAAGTTCGACTCTTATCGTACTAGTACGAGAAATTTCGAACTATGGAGGTTGGGCATGTCGACACTCGTAGCGTCCGAAGTCGAGATAACCGAGCGCAACGGCGCGGTATGGCTGGCGGCCTGGCCCGTGCTCGCGGTCTTTGTGCTCTCGAACGCGCCGACGCCGCTGTATGTGGTGTGGCAGCACCAACTCGGCTTCTCCTCCGGCGTCCTGACCGCCGTATTCGCCTGCTACATAGCCGGTTTGCTCGGCGCACTGCTGGTCGCGGGCGTGGTCTCGGATCGCGTTGGGCGCAAACCGGTGCTGCTGCCCGCGGTGATACTCGCGATGCTCGCCTGTGTGCTGTTCGCCACCGCGAATTCGGTTGCGGTGCTGGCCATCGCGCGCCTGCTCACCGGGATCGCGGTCGGTGCCGCCGTATCGGCGGGTATGGCGGCGGTGACCGATATCGGCGGCCGCCACCGCAAACGCCTTGCCGCACTGGCGGCGTCATCGGCCATGGTGCTCGGCGCTGGCTTCGGTCCGCTGCTGGCGGGTGTGCTGTCGCAGACCGTTCCCGGCCCGACCGTAACCATCTTCGTCGTCGAGATCGTCCTGCTCGCCTCGGCTTTCGTGGTGGTGGCTCGACTGGACCTGCCCAAGGGTGCGGGCGGGCGCGGCCCGTGGATTCGTATCCCGGCGGTAGCACCGGGTGGCCGGACCGCGGTACTGCTCGGCATCGCGGTCTTCGCGCCGGGCATCACCGCCACGTCGTTCGTGCTCTCGCTCGGACCCTCGCTGCTGTCGAACCTGTTGGGCGCCACCAATCGAGTGCTCGCGGGCGGCCTGGCATTCGTCATGTTCCTCGGCGCCACCGGAATTCAATTCGCGGTGCGACGGCTGCGGCTGCGCGCAATTCTGCTCGGTAGCGCCGCGGCCACCCTGCTCAGCATGGTCGCCCTGGCCTCGGCGCTGCGACTGTCATCGATCGCGCTATTCGCCGCGGCCGCGATACTCGCCGGAACCGGTCAGGGCATGGGGCAGTTCGGCGGTCTCACCGCCATCAGCGCGAATGTGGCCGCCGATCGGCTCGCCGAGGCCAATGCCGCCCAGAATGTCGGCGGCTACCTGCCCGCCGCCGTACTCCCGCTGTCGGCCGGATTCCTCAGTGACGCAATCGGTTTACCGGCAGGCTCGACGACCTTCGCGGGTGTGGTCGGCGCCGCCGCGGTGGCCGGTGCGATATTCGTCGCGACGCGCGCCGCCGCTGCCACCGGACCGCGATAGCCGCATGCCATCATTCCAGCATGAGGCGCGGATACCTACTGCTGATGGCCTGCTGTGCCCTGCTCACCGGGGCGTCGACGACAAGCCCGGTCGCACCGGCCGCTTCGGCCGAGCCCGAGTGCGCGGTCCAGGTGGATATCAGGCCGGTGACCCTGACGGTGGACGGTGAGGACGCCACCGGCCGCGTATACGAGCCGTACCGCTGTGCGGCGGGCGACCTGACACCGCATGATCTGGTCGTCGCGGTACACGGCCACGGCGGCAGCTCCGCCGACTTCGCCGGATATATGACCTCGATCGCCAGCCGCACCGCGACCCCGATCCTGTTGATGGACGCACGCAGCGAGACCAGCGTGTGGCGGACCGGCAACTGGAATCTGTGGGCGGGCTGGCGCGATATCGTCACCGCCACGCAGTGGTATAAGAACGAGCACCCCGCGATCGGTCGCACCGTGCTGTGGGGCTGGAGTCAGGGCGGCACCATGAGCGGCCTCGCGGCGGCATACGGCCCACCGGGACTATTCGATTACTGGGTCGACAACTACGGTCCCGCGGACGATTTCGCGATCTGGCACACCTCGGCAGGTATCGATCCCGCGCTACCTGCTCAGATCGAACGCGACGCGGGTGGCTGTGCCCCGACGGTGTGTCCACAGGCCTACGCCGAACGCTCACCCGCCCTGCTGGCCGCCCGGATGGGCATGAAACGCGCCTTCCTCATCCACGGCACCAGCGACGATGTGGTGCCGTATTCGTCGACCCTGGAAATGCGAGCCGGACTGCTCGCCGCGGGCAAGCCCACCTCGATGTACACCATCGTCAGCGGCCGCGACCTGTTCGGTGCGGTGGTCCCCGGCGATCACAGCATCGGGCCCGCGTACTTCGAGGGCGGCTGCGTCGTCGAGCGGCTGCTCATCGGCACCGAACCCGTCGACGGACCCGACCGCGACTATCTCGTCGATGTCGCTCGCGGCATAAACACCGCCCCCGCGGCCCCGCCGTACGCCAAATGCGCCGCCTGAAACAGGCCATGGGAACACTCGTCGGGCAGGTGTGGTTCATTCGAGCAGACCGAGACGAGGAGAGTGCGATGGAGACGGGATCGCGAAGCGATTCGATGGGGAACAGTGGCCTAGGAAAGGGTCCGCATAAGCCGGACGACCCCGCCTACCACTGGAACGGCGCGGAATTGGACCTCGACGCCTACCTCGCCCGCATCGGCTACGAGGGCGACCGCTCGCCGACGCTGGCAACCCTGCGAGCCCTGGTCTACGCGCACACCACGACGATCCCGTTCGAGAACCTGGAGACCATCCTCGGTCGCCCCGTGCTGCTCGACCTGGAGGCGTTGCAGGACAAGATGATCCGGCAGCGTCGCGGTGGCTACTGCTACGAGAACGTCGGCCTCTTCGCCGCCGCACTGGAACGGCTCGGGTTCGGCGTCACCGGTCTCAGCGGCCGGGTCACCATGGGTGCGCACGGCGGTCTGCGTCCGGCGACACATGCTCTGCTGCGCGTCATCACCAGCGACGACGATCGGGTCTGGCTCTGCGATGTAGGTTTCGGCTCCGGCCCGCTCGCACCCTACGAACTGGTCGAGGGCGGCGAATTCGCGCTCGGCGAGTGGCGATTCCGACTCGAACACACCACCGGCGAACTCGACAGCGATCTGTGGGTGCTGCACCAATTCGGTCGCGAGGGTTGGATCGACCGCTACACCTTCACGCTGAACCCGCAGTACCGCATGGATTTCGCCATCGGCAGCCATTTCGTCTCCACATTCCCGCGCTCGCCGTTCACCACGCGCCCGTTCGTGCAGCGATTCCTCCCGGACGTCCACTACGTCCTGGACGGTCTCACCCTCATCACCGAACGCCCCGACGGCTCCAGCGAAACCCGCGAACTCGAACCCGCCGAACTGCCGAAGCTCCTCGCTGAAGTCTTCGATATCGACCTGGCCGAACCCGACGCCGCCGTGCTCGCCGAGGCTCCCTGGCTCGCCTGATCTGCACTCTTGTCGGCCTTCACGCTCCCAGTGTGAAGGCCGACAAGGTGCGCGAGAGATCGGCGCGCGAGCCGGTAGCACTCCCGGGCGGGTTACCCAGGCTGGTCGCCATTGGCGGTTAGAGTCGGCCAGGTGCGCGCATACCGGAATCTCCTCGTCCTGTTCGCGGCCCCCGCCCTGGCCTTGACCTGCTGCAGTTCCAGACCGGACCAGCCCGACACCGTCGCCGGGCAGTTCGCCGACGCGCTCAACCGCGACGACGTCGCCGCTGCCGCCGCACTCACCGACGATCCGACGAAGGCCTCCGACGCACTGGGCAAGCTCTACGACGGGCTCGGCAAGGAGGTGAAATTCGAGGTCCGCAGCGCCGATAAGAACTCCTTCACCCTCGCCGCCACCTGGAAACTCGGCAAAGACGGCACGAACGAGTGGAGCTACACCACCAATGGCACCGCAAGCGATTCCGGCGATGGCTGGAAGGTCAAATGGGATCCCGACGCCATCGCGCCCGGCCTCGCCAAGGGACCGCTGACCTACAGCACCGCCTACCCGAAGCCCGCCCGCATCCTCGAGTCATCGGGCGGCGAGCTGATGACCGAGCAGGTGGTGACCCTGGTGAACGTCGCCCCCGGCGCGGACACCGCGGCACTGGTTGGTGTACTGGGCCCGGTCGCAGCGGGCATCACCGCCCAGTCGCTGCAATCGGATCTGGCTGCGGCACAGGGCAAGCCGATCACCGCGATCACCCTGCGCGATGCCGATATCGCCCCGATCCAGACCGCGCTGGCCGCGGTTCCCGGCGTCACCCTCGCGCCCCAGACCCGCCTGCTCGCCACCGACAAATCCCTCGCCTCACCCGTACTGTCCGGCCTCGCCGACCTGTGGCAGAGCGCGGCCGACGCGGACGCTGGCTGGGCGATCCGGGCGCAGACCGCCGACGGCACCGAACGCGTCGCCGGCCAGGACCCCAAACCCACCGCGGACATCGTGACCACCCTCGACACCGATCTGCTGCGCGCCGCGGAGGACGCGCTGACGCCGGTCACCCAGCCCGCCGCGATCGTCGCATTGCAGCCCTCCACCGGAAAGGTGCTCGCCATCGCACAGAGCGCGGCCGCCGACGCACAGGGCCCGATCGCGCTCACCGGCCTGTACCCGCCCGGTTCGACCTTCAAGACCGTCACCGTCTCCGCCGCACTGCAATCCGGTGCGGTGACCCCGGACACTGTTCTGCCGTGTCCGGCCACCGCGAATATCGAGGGCCGCCGCATCCCCAACGACAACAACTTCGATCTGGGCAATGTGCCGCTACACACCGCCTTCGCCCAGTCCTGCAACACCACCATGGGCCAGCTTGCGGCGAATCTCCCACCCGACGGCCTGACCGATGCCGCGGCACAACTCGGCCTCGGCATCGACTTCGTCACACCCGGTCTGACCACCGTCACCGGCAAGGTGCCGACCGCCGACACCCCGGCGCTGCGGGTGGAGTCCGGTATCGGCCAGGGCAAGGTGACCGCATCGCCGTTCGGCATGGCACTGGTCGCCGCCTCCATCGCGCGCGGATCGATGCCGCTGCCGATGGTGGTCGACGGACAGCCCGGCGCCGCCGACCGCATCCCGGCACCATTGCCACCGACGATCGATGAGCAGCTGAAAACGATGATGCGCGAGACCATCACCGGCGGCACCGCGACCGCGCTGCGGGATATCCCCGGGCTGATCGGCAAGACCGGTACCGCCGAGTACATCGATGACAAACATGCGCACGGCTGGTTTGTCGGAATCGACGATGACCTGGCCTTCGCCGTATTCGTCAGCGATGCGAACAGCTCGGCTCCGGCCGTTGCGGCCGCCGGTCGTATGCTTCGGGCGCGGCGGTGAATTAGCATCGCAGGCGCGCACGGCGCGATGTGGGCGGCGAATATACCCCCGCAGCCGCATGCCGAGGAATGCGCCCCGCTACACTCGTCGACGGAACGCGTTGATGGTCAATACGCGTGATGTCACGATTTCGAGAAGGTTCGGAGTAGGCGCCATCGATACCGGTCAATTGATCGCGGAGCACTACCGCCTGGTCGAGCGGATTGGTAGCGGCGGCACAGGTGTGGTTTGGCGTGCCATCGACGAACGCCTGCAGCGCTCGGTCGCGGTGAAGCAGATCCACATCAAGCCCAGCCTGCCCGAGGCCGAGCGCGATGTGGTGCGTCAGCGCGCGTTCCGCGAGGCCCGCAATGCGGCACGCTTCCAGCATCCGAATGCGATCGTGGTCTTCGATATCACCGAGCACAACGGTGACCCGTGCCTGGTGATGGAGTATCTGAAGTCGAAGAGTCTGGCCGGGGTGATCTCGGAGCAGGGCATGCTGCCGCTGACCCAGGTCGCGCGGATCGGCGAGCAGGTCGCCTCGGCATTGATCGCCGCGCACCACGCCGGGATCGTGCATCGCGACGTCAAACCGGGCAATATCCTGCTCGATGACACCGGCACCGTGAAGATCACCGATTTCGGCATCTCCCGCGCCACCGGTGACGTCACCCTCACCGAAACCGGTCTGATCTGCGGTACCGCCGCCTACCTCGCGCCAGAGGTCGCACGCGGCGCCGACCCGACGCCCGCCGCCGACGTATTCGCTCTGGGGGCCACGCTTTTCCACGCGCTGGAGGGCGAACCGCCGTACGGTTCCAGCGCCAATCCGCTGGCCGTGCTCTACGCCGCGGCGAACGGCCAGGTCAGCGAACCACGGCACGCCGGCCCCGCCACCGACTTCCTGCTGGATCTGCTCAGCCCCGACCCCAGCGCCCGGCCGACCATGCGTGCGGCCCGCGAACACCTGTCCGCGCTCGCCGACTCCGGTTCGGCACCGGTGCACGCCGGATTCGTCCCCGCCAGTGAGGCTTTCGCCCGCCACGGCGAATCCGCCACCCGCGCCCTGCGGCCGCCCGCGAATCCGCTGCCGGAGCATCAGCCGACCACGCGGCAGCCACGTCCGGCGCCGCCGCCGCGAAATTCCGCTCGCTCCAACAACTCCGGTGGTGCGTCGCATCCGAGAACGGCGTCGCATCCGAGAACCGCAGCGCATCCGCAGACGGCGACACAGCCACGTCCGGCCCCGGGCAAGTCCGGTGGCAAGCGCAAGGCCGTCTTGATCGGCGGGAGCGTCGGTGCGGTGGTGGCCGTCGTGGCCATTCTCATCGGCGCGCTGAACCAGTCGGGCAGCAATACGCCATCGGTGCAGGCGAGTCCGCCGTCGTCGTCCGCCTCGAAGGGCACCACTTCCACGGCTGCCGCTGGCACGCCGGGGCAGACGAAGAGCGTCGGCCCGGCAGACTCGCGGCAATCCATCGATCAAGTGGTGGACTTCTACAACAACCTCACCTATATGAGCTTCGCGGCTGCCTGGAAACAGTTGACCCCCGCTGCTCAGCGGGTCTACGGCAGTGAGTCGGCCTTCCAGGATTACTGGACGCAGAATCGGGTCACGGGCTTCAACACTGTTGATGCGGCCGGTAGTGGTACAGGAACCAACCCAGACGGTTCAGTGGATATCAATGTGGCCAGCGTGACCTATGCGGGCCGGAACAGGTCCGTGACGCTGCGGTTGATCAACCCTGGCAGCGGCGCCCCGCTCATTGACAGCGATACGCGCAGCGGCGACGCCCGCTAGTCATTGCCTAACGGGAACCGGACCGCACCGTCGATTGCGCCCAACTCGCCAGCAGCGCAAGGGCGGTCGCGCTCGGCGAATCCGGTTCGGTGGTGTGCATGATCAGCGCCTGATCCGGATCGTCGGGCAGGCGCAGGGTTTCGTAACCCAGATCGAGCCTGCCGACCACCGGATGCAGGTACACGTACTGCCCATGCGTCTTGTCCTTGAGCTCGTGCCGCTCCCAGGTATCGCGGAAGTCGGCGGAGTTCGCGCTCAATTCCTCGATGAGCGAAGCGATTCCGGCATCGCCTGGGTTGCGGGCCATGTCCAGACGCAGGTATGCCACGACATCGGCGGCCTTTGCCGGCCAATCCTCGTAGAGCTCGCGCATGCCCTCGTCGAGAAAGACCAGCCTGGCCAGATTGCGTTCGCGGGGCGGTAGCGCGCCGAAGTCGGTGATGAGCGCGGCAGCCAGCGGATTCCACGCGAGCACATTGGTGCCTCGGCCCACGATGTAGGCGGGCACATCGGCGGCGGCGTCCAGCAGTCGGCGCAGTCCGGGGCGAACCTGCTGTTCGGACTGCGGCTCAGCACCGGACCAGGGCCGGGCCAGTCGATACAGATGTTCGCGCTCCACCTCGTTCAGCCGCAGCGCCTGCGCGACGGCATCCAGCACCGACTCCGAAAAGTGCAGCGTGCGGCCCTGTTCCAGGCGTACATAGTGGTCCACGCTGACTCCGGCCAGCATGGCCAGTTCTTCGCGGCGCAGGCCGGGAACCCGGCGGCGGCTGCCGTAATCGGGCAGGCCGACCTGCTCGGGGCTCAGCCGCGCCCGTCGGGAACGCAGGAATTCGCCGAGTTCAGCACGTCGATCCAGACTCACACCATCAAGTATCCCGGTGGGTGCCGCCGCGCATCCTGGTCATCTCGTGCCCAGGCTCGTGCGGCGCTGTTTACCGCTCTCGTACCCGCCGAAAGTGGTGATCACGCCGGAACGGATCCGGCAGAAGTACGGAGAACCCAATGAGCAACACCCGCCCCTTCGGCGACACCGGCATGAACATCACCCCCCTCGGCTTCGGCACCTGGGTGATTGCCGGACCCGGCTGGCAGTACTCCTGGGGCGCCACCGATGACGCCGATTCGATCGCCGCCATCCGGCATGCCATCGATTCCGGACTCAACTGGCTCGACACCGCGCCCGCCTACGGTCTGGGCCATGCCGAGGACCTGGTCGGCCGGGCACTGGCCGGGCTGCCCGAATCCGAGCGGCCATACCTGTTCACCAAGACCGGCCTGGTCTGGAACGAGGGCGACGAGCGCACCGGACCGCCACGCCGGATCGTGCGTCCCGACGTCGTGCGCCGTGAACTCGAGCAATCGCTGCGCCGCCTGCGCGTCGACCACATCGACCTCTACCAGGTGCACTGGCCCGACACCGGCGAGATCTTCGTCTACGGCGCCGACGGCGTCGCCTCCGACGCGGCCACGCCGCTGGAGGAGTACTGGCAGGTAATGGCGGATCTGAAGAAAGAGGGCAAGGTGCGCGCCATCGGCCTGTCCAACCACGATGTCGCCCAGCTCACCGTCGCCGAGCAGGTCGCACACGTCGATGCCATCCAGCCGCCGTTCTCGGCGATCAACCGCGCCGCGGCCCCGGAGATCGCCTGGGCCGAGGCCAATGGCACGGGCGTCATCGCCTACTCGCCGCTGCAGTCCGGACTGCTGACCGGCGCATTCACCGCCGACCGCGAGCTCAGCGCCGATGACTGGCGCTCCGGCCACCCGGACTTCACCACCAACCTGTCCGCCAATCTGGCCCTGGTCGACGCACTGCGCCCGATCGCGACCCACCACGGCGTGACCGTCGCCGAGGTCGCCCTGGCCTGGGCAACCGCATGGCCCGGCGTAACCGGCGCGATCGTCGGCGCACGCACCGTGGCGCAGATCGACGGCTGGATCGGCGCCAGCGTCCTGCGGCTGACCGCCGCCGACCTCGCCGAGATCACCACCGCCATCACCGAAACCGGCGCGGGCACCGGCCCGGCCCACGTCTGATCCCCCATCACCTGGCCCCGCGCCGAAAACCCTTGACAGGACACCGAAATGACACTGCACGTGGTCGCCGGATTCCGAGCCGCCAACGGACAGGAGGATCGTCTCCGCACCGCGCTCGAAGCGATGATCGAACCCACCCTCGCCGAGCCCGGCTGTCTCACCTACCAGCCCTACACCGACCCCAACGACCCGTCCCGCATGGTCCTGGTCGAGGAGTGGACCGGCCCCGATGCTCTCGACGAGCACTTCACGACCCCGCACTTCTTCCACGTCCGCGATGTGCTCACCCGAATCCTCGCCGAGCCGATGGTGATCAAACGCCTCATCCCCGCCTGACCGGCCCGCCTGCCCCGATCACTCGGGGCAGGCGAAGGCATGCCCGAACTCGGCCGCCGCACCTGACTCGGCGATCAGTATTCGAGTTCGGTCCAGGGGATCTGAATCGGGAAGGGGAAGTCGATCTCGATGTCGTCGGTGTTGTCAGGGGTCCATTCGCCCGCAAGCAGGTAGTTGGCCGAATGCAGCGCGTGAACTCCGTCCGGCAGCTCGCCAGGTCTGGTTTGCAGGGCGTAGGCGCGCACGATAGCGATCGCACTCGCCTCACGAGCCAGATGTACTTCCCAGTACCAGGGAATTCCGGCGCTCGCGTAGCGGCCCTTCTTTGCCTCCATGTCGGTCTGCGTATTGGAGGGCGACAAGACCTCGCCGACGAGCAGCACATCGCCGCCGCGGACATCCTGATACGGCGATTCGAGGCAGCGGTGTACGAGGAAGTCGGGAGTCAGAAAGTCGGACTTTCCACTGCGTCCGAGGAAGACGTTGGTCTCGTCACCGACGCGCCAACAATGCTCCGGATCTTCCGACATTGTCTTCCTGGCGCATCGCTCGATTGCATTTGTCAGTCGACGGGTGAAGGTCTGGTGCTCAGAAGGCCCACGCCGAACCCACACCACCCGTCCATCCCATAGCTCGATCTGCTCAGCGATCTCCTCGGGAAGTCGCTCCAGCTCCTCCCAGGTCATGTATTCGGGGAGGTCGGGCCGCTGAACGTGCGGAATGGACATGCCGCCATCGTAGTCAGCCTCGTCGCCGTGCAGTGATACTTCCGAATCCGGCGTCGCGACGACCGCAGCGGATAACCGGTGGCATGCGACCGATAGGCTGGTAGCTGGAGCGGAGCGGAGGAAACCGACCGCTCGGCGTCGGGGGACCGACGTCCAAGGATCAGGACAGACAGGATCGCAGACCTCATGACATCCCGCATCGAGCTCGCCCGCGTTGATCTGCGCGGCCGTACTCCCTCCGCTGCCGAGCTGCGCACCGCGCTGCCGCGCGGGGGAGTCGACGTGGACTCGGTGCTGCATCAGGTGCGGCCGGTGGTGGAGGCGATCCGGGATCGCGGGGTCGCGGCGGCGCTCGAGTTCGGTGAGAAGTTCGACGGGGTGATTCCGCCGAGCGTCCGGGTGCCCGCAGCCGAGCTGGACGCCGCGTTGGAGAAGTTGGATCCGGCCGTGCACACCGCGCTGGAGGTCGCGATCGAGCGGACCCGCAAGGTGCACGCCGATCAGCGGCGTACCGACACCACCACCGAGGTGGTACCCGGCGGTACGGTCACCGAGCGCTGGGTACCGGTCGAGCGGGTCGGTCTCTATGTGCCGGGCGGCAATGCCGTCTACCCATCGAGTGTCGTGATGAATGTGGTGCCCGCGCAGGCGGCGGGCGTCGACTCGCTGGTGGTGGCCTCGCCGCCGCAGGCGCAGTTCGGCGGGCTACCGCATCCGACCATCCTGGCCGCCGCGAAGCTGCTCGGCGTCGAGGAGGTGTGGGCCGTCGGCGGTGCGCAGGCGATCGCGCTGCTCTCCTACGGTGGGACCGATACCGATGGCGCCCAGCTCGAGCCGGTCGACCTGATCACCGGTCCCGGCAATATCTACGTCACCGCCGCCAAGCGCCTGTGCCGCGGCCTGGTCGGCATCGACGCCGAAGCGGGCCCCACTGAAATCGCCATCCTGGCCGATGCCACCGCCGATCCGGTACACGTGGCCGCCGATCTGATCAGTCAGGCCGAACATGATGTGCTCGCGGCCAGCGTGCTGGTCACCGACAGCGTCGACCTGGCCGATGCGGTAGATGCCGCGCTCACCACCCAGATGACCGTGGTCAAACACGCGCACCGGGTGCGAGAGGCGTTGTCCGGCAAGCAGTCCGGCATCGTCCTGGTCGACGATATCGAGCAGGGCCTGCGCGTCGTCAACGCCTACGCCGCCGAACACCTGGAGATCCAGACCGCCGAAGCCCCGGCCGTCGCGGCCCGAGTGCGCAGTGCCGGAGCTATTTTCGTCGGCGCGTACGCCCCGGTCAGCCTGGGCGACTACTGCGCGGGCTCCAATCATGTACTGCCGACCGCAGGTTGCGCCCGCCACTCTTCGGGCCTCAGCGTGCAGACCTTCCTGCGCGGCATCCACGTCGTCGAATACACCGAGGCCGCACTCAAAGATGTCGCCGGTCATGTGGTCGCCCTGGCAAATGCCGAGGACCTGCCCGCCCACGGCCAGGCCGTGCAGGCGCGATTCGAGGCGCTGGCATGACCCCCGAGATCACCGTGCCCGGTGCCGCCGTCAGCCTGGACCAGCTACCGCTGCGCGATAACCTGCGCGGCAAAAAGCCATACGGTGCACCACAATTGACGGTTCCGGTGCAGCTGAACACCAATGAGAACCCGCACCCGCCCAGTAAGGCCCTCATCGACGACGTCGCCGAATCCATCCGCGCCGCCGCCACCGATCTGCACCGCTACCCGGACCGCGATGCCGTCGCCCTGCGCACCGATCTGGCCGAATACCTGACCCGTCAGACCGGCGTCGCGGTGAGCACCGCCAATGTGTGGGCGGCCAATGGCTCCAATGAGATCCTGCAGCAACTGCTGCAGGCCTTCGGCGGCCCCGGCCGCAGTGCATTGGGTTTCGTCCCGTCCTACTCGATGCACCCGATCATCTCCGAGGGCATCGATACCGAATGGGTCGAGGCCAAGCGCAATGCCGACTTCTCCCTCGATATCGACTACGCGCTCACCACCATCGCCGAGCGCCGCCCCGATGTGGTCTTCGTGACCAGGCCGAACAACCCGACCGGACACAGCATTCCGCAGGCCGATCTGGCCCGGATCCTGGCCGCCGCGCCGGGCATTGTGGTCGTCGACGAGGCCTACGGCGAGTTCTCCGCCGAGCCGAGCGCGATCGCACTGATCGATCAGTATCCGACGAAACTCGTGGTCACCCGCACCATGAGCAAGGCATTCGCCTTCGCGGGCGGCCGCCTCGGCTACCTGGTCGCGGCCCCCGCGGTGATCGACGCCATGCTGCTGGTGCGGCTGCCGTACCACCTCTCGGTGGTCACCCAGGCCGCCGCCCGCGCGGCCCTGCGGCACGCCGACGAAACCCTCGCCAGCGTTGCGGAATTGGCATCCCAGCGCGACCGCGTCGCGGAAGCGTTGCGTGCCATGGGGTTCGACGTTCTCCCCAGCGATGCGAACTTCCTGCTCTTCGGTCGCTTCGCCGACGCACCCCGTGCCTGGCAACACTATCTGGACCGCGGCGTGCTGATCCGCGATGTCGGCATCCCCGGATATCTGCGCGCCACCATCGGTCTCGCTGCCGAGAACGACGAATTCCTGCGTGTCAGCGGCACACTCGCCGAGACCGACCTCACCATTCGATGAATCCGCCTGTGGAGGAACCAGCAATGAATCGCACCGCGCGGGTGGAGCGCGTCACCAAGGAATCCAATATCGTCGTCGAACTGGATCTGGACGGCACCGGTAAGACCGACATCTCCACCGGCGTCCCGTTCTACGACCACATGCTGACCGCGCTCGGCGCGCATGCCAGCTTCGATCTGACGGTGCGCGCCGAGGGCGATATCGAGATCGAGGCGCACCACACCGTCGAGGACACCGCCATTGTGTTCGGTCAGGCGCTGGGCCAGGCGCTGGGCGATAAGTCCGGCATTCGCCGCTTCGGCGACGCGTTCATTCCGATGGACGAGACCATGGCGCACGCCGCGGTGGACGTCTCCGGCCGCCCGTACTGCGTGCACACCGGCGAACCCGACCACCTGCTGCATGCGGTGATTCCGGGTTCCGGACCGGGTGCGCCGTATTCCACCGTCCTCAACCGCCACGTTTTCGAATCGATCGCGCTCAATGCCCGCATCGCCCTGCACGTGCGCGTTCTCTACGGCCGTGACCAGCACCACATCACCGAGGCCGAATTCAAGGCGGTGGCACGGGCTTTGCGCGCCGCCGTCGAACTGGACCCGCGGGTGACCGGTGTGCCTTCGACGAAGGGGACGCTGTGAGCACCAAATCTGTCGCGCTGCTGGACTACGGCTCGGGCAACCTGCACTCGGCGCAGCGCGCGCTGATCCGCGCGGGTGCGAATGTCGAGGTGACCGCCGACGCCGATATCGCACTCGCCGCCGACGGATTGGTCGTCCCCGGCGTCGGTGCATTCGCTGCGTGCATGGCCGGACTGCGTGCGGTAAAGGGCGAGCGCATCATCGGCCAGCGGCTGGCCGGTGCCCGGCCGGTGCTCGGTATCTGCGTCGGCATGCAGATCCTGTTCGAGCGCGGTGTCGAGTTCGGCGTCGAAACCGATGGATGTGCGGAATGGCCCGGTGTGGTCGAGCGCCTTTCTGCTCCCGTACTGCCACACATGGGCTGGAACACGGTGTCGGCTCCATCCGACAGCGTCTTGTTCGCGGGGATGGATAGGGATACGCGTTTCTATTTCGTGCACTCCTATGCCGCGCAGACTTGGGACCTGCCACCGAACGAGCACTTCGCCGCGCCGAAGCTCACTTGGGCAGAACACGGTGTCCCATTCCTGGCGGCCGTCGAGAACGGACCGCTGTCGGCGACGCAGTTTCATCCCGAAAAGTCAGGCGATGCGGGCGCGCAGTTGCTCCGCAATTGGGTGAACTCGCTGTAAACACCCGCTGGCCAGGCGATTTGACATCGTGCACGCCGGTAAGTAACTTTATCCAAGTCAGAGCGACACGGACACCGACCCGGAGCCGAAAGGCCTGGGAAACGAGGTAGGACGAGGAGCGCCTGACTATCACACTGGTTCGGAAGATGCCCGATTTTGTATCGGGGATCGGCTGAGCTAAGCTTCAACAAGTTGCCTCACGGAAGCGCCGGATTTACTCCGGAGTGAAAGTGTGTGCGTGTGTTCTTTGAGAACTCAATAGTGTGTCGATGAATGTCAGTGCCAAATATTTTTTGGTTCCGGCTCCTCATACCCCCGTGTGGTGGGGCTGGACATTTAAGTCAGCAAATACTTTTGCTGGCGTTTGATTTTGCCATGGTTTTCGGACTCTGGTTAATTCTTCTGATTCACTCCTTTTGGGGTTGTTTCAAGAGTCTTCAACGGAGAGTTTGATCCTGGCTCAGGACGAACGCTGGCGGCGTGCTTAACACATGCAAGTCGAGCGGTAAGGCCCTTCGGGGTACACGAGCGGCGAACGGGTGAGTAACACGTGGGTGATCTGCCCTGCACTTCGGGATAAGCCTGGGAAACTGGGTCTAATACCGGATATGACCATGGGATGCATGTCTTGTGGTGGAAAGATTTATCGGTGCAGGATGGGCCCGCGGCCTATCAGCTTGTTGGTGGGGTAATGGCCTACCAAGGCGACGACGGGTAGCCGACCTGAGAGGGTGACCGGCCACACTGGGACTGAGACACGGCCCAGACTCCTACGGGAGGCAGCAGTGGGGAATATTGCACAATGGGCGGAAGCCTGATGCAGCGACGCCGCGTGAGGGATGACGGCCTTCGGGTTGTAAACCTCTTTCGACAGGGACGAAGCGCAAGTGACGGTACCTGTAGAAGAAGCACCGGCCAACTACGTGCCAGCAGCCGCGGTAATACGTAGGGTGCGAGCGTTGTCCGGAATTACTGGGCGTAAAGAGCTTGTAGGCGGTTCGTCGCGTCGATCGTGAAAACCTACCGCTCAACGGTGGGCTTGCGGTCGATACGGGCGGACTAGAGTACTTCAGGGGAGACTGGAATTCCTGGTGTAGCGGTGAAATGCGCAGATATCAGGAGGAACACCGGTGGCGAAGGCGGGTCTCTGGGAAGTAACTGACGCTGAGAAGCGAAAGCGTGGGTAGCGAACAGGATTAGATACCCTGGTAGTCCACGCCGTAAACGGTGGGTACTAGGTGTGGGTTTCCTTCCACGGGATCCGTGCCGTAGCTAACGCATTAAGTACCCCGCCTGGGGAGTACGGCCGCAAGGCTAAAACTCAAAGGAATTGACGGGGGCCCGCACAAGCGGCGGAGCATGTGGATTAATTCGATGCAACGCGAAGAACCTTACCTGGGTTTGACATACACCGGAAACCTGCAGAGATGTAGGCCCCCTTGTGGTCGGTGTACAGGTGGTGCATGGCTGTCGTCAGCTCGTGTCGTGAGATGTTGGGTTAAGTCCCGCAACGAGCGCAACCCTTATCTTATGTTGCCAGCGCGTTATGGCGGGGACTCGTGAGAGACTGCCGGGGTCAACTCGGAGGAAGGTGGGGACGACGTCAAGTCATCATGCCCCTTATGTCCAGGGCTTCACACATGCTACAATGGCCGGTACAGAGGGCTGCGATACCGTGAGGTGGAGCGAATCCCTTAAAGCCGGTCTCAGTTCGGATCGGGGTCTGCAACTCGACCCCGTGAAGTTGGAGTCGCTAGTAATCGCAGATCAGCAA
The DNA here is from genome assembly GCF_040609795.1 of Nocardia sp. NPDC004604. Classification (NCBI taxonomy): domain Bacteria; kingdom Bacillati; phylum Actinomycetota; class Actinomycetes; order Mycobacteriales; family Nocardiaceae; genus Nocardia; species Nocardia sp. NPDC004604. Next base: position 3,897 of record NZ_JBEXLC010000045.1, on the reverse strand, counting down.
CGCTGCGGTGAATACGTTCCCGGGCCTTGTACACACCGCCCGTCACGTCATGAAAGTCGGTAACACCCGAAGCCGGTGGCCTAACCCTTGTGGAGGGAGCCGTCGAAGGTGGGATTGGCGATTGGGACGAAGTCGTAACAAGGTAGCCGTACCGGAAGGTGCGGCTGGATCACCTCCTTTCTAAGGAGCACTTCTCCATGGACACCCACATAGGTGGGATGGTAAACGTCTTGTGGCAGAGACCGTTTCGGAAACATTCGTTTTCCGGCGGACGCTCATGGGTGGAACGCTGACAGGTTTCATCGCATTCGATCAATCCTCAGTGGTTGGTCGCGGTGGATATATCGACACACTGTTGGGTCCTGAGAGAACAGACGTTCTTTCCAGGCAAGATAACGATCCGATCGGGTTTCCGGTCATACCGATCTCAGTTTTCGGCTGGGGTGCTGGTGTCGGAATTGGATTCGATGGGGTGTGTTGTTTGAGAACTGCACAGTGGACGCGAGCATCTTTGTTAGTAAGTGTTTAAGAGCGTACGGTGGATGCCTTGGCACCAGGAGCCGATGAAGGACGTAGGAGGCTGCGATAAGCCTCGGGGAGCTGTCAACCGAGCTGAGATCCGAGGATTTCCGAATGGGGAAACCCAGCACGAGTTATGTCGTGTTACCCGCATCTGAATATATAGGGTGTGTGGAGGGAACGTGGGGAAGTGAAACATCTCAGTACCCACAGGAAGAGAAAACAATTGTGATTCCGTGAGTAGTGGCGAGCGAAAGCGGATGAGGCTAAACCGTTCAGATGTGATACCCGGCAGGGGTTGTCTGGACGGGGTAGTGGGGTCATTCTTCTCAGATCTGCCGGTCTGAGCGACAGTCAGAAACCGTTGGGTTAGTTGAAGTGGTCTGGAACGGCCTGCCGTAGACGGTGATAGCCCGGTAAGTGAAAATTCAACGGCTGTTGTGGATGATGCCCGAGTAGCAGCGGGCCCGTGAAATCTGCTGTGAATCTGCCGGGACCACCCGGTAAGCCTGAATACTCCCTGGTGACCGATAGCGGACTAGTACCGTGAGGGAAAGGTGAAAAGTACCCCGGGAGGGGAGTGAAATAGTACCTGAAACCGTGCGCTTACAATCCGTCAGGGCCTGCGAGTGACTTTGTTACTGTGGGTGATGGCGTGCCTTTTGAAGAATGAGCCTGCGAGTTAGTGGCATGTGGCGAGGTTAACCCGTGTGGGGTAGCCGTAGCGAAAGCGAGTCCGAATAGGGCGTTCCAGTCGCGTGTTCTAGACCCGAAGCGGAGTGATCTACCCATGGCCAGGGTGAAGCGACGGTAAGACGTCGTGGAGGCCCGAACCCACTTAGGTTGAAAACTGAGGGGATGAGCTGTGGGTAGGGGTGAAAGGCCAATCAAACTCCGTGATAGCTGGTTCTCCCCGAAATGCATTTAGGTGCAGCGTCACGTGTTTCACGCCGGAGGTAGAGCTACTGGATGGTCTAGGGGGCCTACAAGCTTACCGAAATCAGCCAAACTCCGAATGCCGGTGTGTGAGAGCGTGGCAGTGAGACTGCGGGGGATAAGCTTCGTAGTCGAGAGGGAAACAGCCCAGATCGCCGGCTAAGGCCCCTAAGCGTGTACTAAGTGGAAAAGGATGTGGAGTCGCGAAGACAACCAGGAGGTTGGCTTAGAAGCAGCCACCCTTGAAAGAGTGCGTAATAGCTCACTGGTCAAGTGATTCTGCGCCGACAATGTAGCGGGGCTCAAGTACACCGCCGAAGCCGCGGCATTCACACAATACATCCGCATATTCCTACGGGGGTGTGTGCAGTGGTGTGGATGGGTAGGGGAGCGTCCTACAGCCTTGGAAGCAGCAGCGTGAGCTAGTTGTGGAGGCTGTGGGAGTGAGAATGCAGGCATGAGTAGCGAAAGACGAGTGAGAAACTCGTCCGCCGAATGACCAAGGGTTCCTGGGCCAGGTTAATCCGCCCAGGGTGAGTCGGGACCTAAGGCGAGGCCGACAGGCGTAGTCGATGGACAACGGGTTGATATTCCCGTACCCGTGTATCCGCGCCCAATGGCGAATCAGTTGTGCTAAGTATCCAAAAGCGGATGGACCACCTTCGGGTGGCCGGATGTGGCTGCATACGACCCTGGCTGTAGTAGTCAAGCGATGGGGTGACGCAGGAAGGTAGCTGGGCCAGTCAGTGGTTGTACTGGTGTAAGCCTGTAGGGCGTTGTGTAGGCAAATCCGCACAACATGTGCCTGAGAGGTGATGCGTAGCCGATTGAGGTGAATTCAGTGATCCTATGCTGCCGAGAAAAGCCTCTAGTGAGTTGGTACATGGCCCGTACCCCAAACCGACACAGGTGGTCAGGTAGAGAATACTGAGGCGATCGAGAGAACTGTGGTTAAGGAACTCGGCAAAATGCCCCCGTAACTTCGGGAGAAGGGGGACCCGGTCTGGTGATGGAACTTGCTTCCTGAGCTGGGTTGGGTCGCAGAGACCAGAGAGAAGCGACTGTTTACTAAAAACACAGGTCCGTGCGAAGTCGTAAGACGATGTATACGGACTGACGCCTGCCCGGTGCCGGAAGGTTAAGAGGACCGGTTAGCGCTTCGGCGCGAAGCTGAGAATTTAAGCCCCGGTAAACGGCGGTGGTAACTATAACCATCCTAAGGTAGCGAAATTCCTTGTCGGGTAAGTTCCGACCTGCACGAATGGCGTAACGACTTCTCTGCTGTCTCAACCACAGACTCGGCGAAATTGCATTACGAGTAAAGATGCTCGTTACGCGCGGCAGGACGAAAAGACCCCGGGACCTTCACTATAGCTTGGTATTGGTGTTCGGTACGGTTTGTGTAGGATAGGTGGGAGACTGTGAAGCAGGCACGCCAGTGTTTGTGGAGTCGTCGTTGAAATACCACTCTGGTCGTATTGGACTTCTAACCTCGGACCATGATCTGGTTCAGGGACAGTGCCTGGTGGGTAGTTTAACTGGGGCGGTTGCCTCCTAAAATGTAACGGAGGCGCCCAAAGGTTCCCTCAGCCTGGTTGGCAATCAGGTGTCGAGTGCAAGTGCACAAGGGAGCTTGACTGTGAGAGTGACAGCTCGAGCAGGGACGAAAGTCGGGACTAGTGATCCGGCACCGGCATGTGGAAGCGGTGTCGCTCAACGGATAAAAGGTACCCCGGGGATAACAGGCTGATCTTCCCCAAGAGTCCATATCGACGGGATGGTTTGGCACCTCGATGTCGGCTCGTCGCATCCTGGGGCTGGAGTAGGTCCCAAGGGTTGGGCTGTTCGCCCATTAAAGCGGCACGCGAGCTGGGTTTAGAACGTCGTGAGACAGTTCGGTCTCTATCCGCCGCGCGCGTCAGAAACTTGAGGAAGGCTGTCCCTAGTACGAGAGGACCGGGACGGACGAACCTCTGGTGTGCCAGTTGTCCTGCCAAGGGCACTGCTGGTTAGCTACGTTCGGAAGGGATAACCGCTGAAAGCATCTAAGCGGGAAGCCTGTTCCAAGATGAGGTTTCTCACCACCTTCGAGTGGTTAAGGCCCCCCACAGACCATGGGGTTGATAGGCCAGAACTGGAAGCCCGGTAACGGGTGTAGGTGACTGGTACTAATCGGCCGAGGACTTACCAACAAAGAAGCTACGCGTCCACTGTGCGGTATCTGAAACAACACACAGATACAGGTAGACAGAAAACAGTCGACCCCTGGTAGAGGGGTTGCGGGGTTTTCTGGCTCTCTGTGGATAGTTTCATAGAGTTACGGCGGCTATAGCGGTGGGGAAACGCCCGGTCCCATTCCGAACCCGGAAGCTAAGGCCACCAGCGCCGATGGTACTGCACTCGACAGGGTGTGGGAGAGTAGGACACCGCCGGAACATCCTT